>CAZGUG010000017.1:0-20365 GCA_964529035.1 uncultured Clostridium sp. | reverse complement strand
AGGCAGCTTGAGCACCGTACAATACGTGAGTTTAAGGATATGGGAATACCAAAGGATATTTTCGACACCCTGATGGAGGTTGCAAGACGGACTGCCACCTCCAATGGAATGCAGTCCTATTCAATTATCCGTGTGACCGAACCTTCAATAAAAAAGAAAGTTGCAGCGGTTTGCAACCAGAAATACGTGGGAAGGGCACCGGAGCTTTTGATATTTATAGTAGACCAGTTCAGAAACGATAGGATTGCAAAGGAAAAGGGAGCCGAAACCGAAAATGCGGCGGATATGGACAGATTTTTCCAGGGCTTTACCGATGCATGCCTGGCGGTACAAAACGTTGTCAATGCGGCAGAGGCCATGGACCTGGGTGTTGTGTTTTTGGGCAGTATTTTAAACGATTCAGCAAAGGTTTGTGAAATTTTAAGACTGCCCAGGCTGACATTCCCGGTACTGGGATTGGGGATAGGCTATTCCAATCAAAACCCCCAACTCAAGCCCAGGTTCGAAAACAGGCTCAGGGTCTTTAAGAATAGCTACAGGATTTTTGATGATTACCTGGAGGAAATCAAGGATTACGACCGGGAGATGACAACCTACTACGACTTAAGGGATGCGAACAGGAGAGTGGACAGCTTCAGCGACCAGGTGGTAGCCAAACTGAATGTATCCATGCCCAACAGGCAGGGGATGCTTAAGGTTATAGGTCAGCAGGGTTTTAAGGTTAAGAAATAAAGGTTGACATTAAAAAAACGGATACAAAAGCAGCAGTATTGATTGTATTTGGCGGGGCTGAAACATATCTGACATTGATATGGAAAGCATAAACAGTGAAGCGGTCTTCATTATCCCTTCAATGCCAACACAGTAAGGAGGCGGACATTTGTTTCCGGATAAAATCTATTACGAACCTGCTGCTTTGGAGTACGAGCTTGGAAGGCAGCTGAAAGAAAAATTCAAAAACGTCCCGTGGCTGCCGATTGAAAGCCACAATGATATCAAGGAGCTGCGCAGCAATCCAAACAAAGAATTTGCCAGGATGAAGCGCCATCTGATTATCGGTGTTAGAAAGTCGTTGAAATACAGGCCGAACCACAAGGTTTCGGATTATCTGGTGCCGTACACCTCATCGGGCTGCAGTGCTATGTGCCTTTACTGCTATCTTGTATGCAGCTACAATAAATGTTCATACCTGAGGCTTTTTGTAAACCGTGAGCAGATGATGGACAAACTTATAAAAACAGCGAACAATTCGGAAAAGGACATGGTATTTGAAATAGGCAGCAACAGTGACCTTGTTTTGGAAAACACCATTACCGGAAACCTTGAATGGAGCATAGAAAGTTTTAAGATAAGCAAAAAAGGTTTTATTACATTTCCTACAAAGTTTGACATGATAGAGCCGCTTCTTAATCTTGACCATGGGGGCAGAGTCATAATGCGTATGAGTGTGAACCCCGATGAAGTCATAAGAAAAGTCGAATTCGGTACGTCTTCTCTGGAAGCAAGGTTAAGGGCACTAAACAGAATGTGCGATGCGGGCTACAAAGTAGGAATGCTGATTGCTCCGGTTGTATTGACGGATAACTGGATGGAACTGTACAGCAGGCTTATTGAACAGCTGTCCGACGGGCTTTCTCAAAAAGCAAAGGATCAATTGTTTATAGAGATAATCTTTATGACCTACAGCTATGTACACCGGGCAATCAACCGGGAGGCGTTTCCAAAGGCCGTGGAACTGTTCGACAAATCCCTTATGACCGGCAGGGGCCGGGGAAAATACTGTTATAGAGAAGATGTAAGGGCAGTGGGCGAGCAATTCTTAAGGGAACAGATTTCACAAAGGCTAAAGGGCATTCCAATCGTGTATGTGGTTTGAGAAAGATGCAATTCCTTATTAAAGGATCTTACCTTGATGTTTTGCAGGTAGTATGATATATATACCTTAAATCCCTGGTGGGTTATAAGCCTCGGACTGATATTGAGGAGGTGCTGTAATGGGGAAGGACTACCTGGAGCGTATAGAATACCTGAAGGAACGGGTGGTAAACACCAGGCCCGAAATAGACCTTGAGAATGCCAGAATCCTTACAAAGAGCTTTATAGAAACTGCGGGGGAGCCCCTGGCTGTCCGTAAGGCAAAGGCATTCCGAAGGCAGTGCAAAGAAAAGACGGTCAAAATATGGGACAAGGAGCTTATAGTTGGCTGTTCGGGAAGCAAAATGCGGGCAGGGATTCTGTGCGCCGATACCTGCTGGTCGATACTGGACGATGAACTGGATTCCATAAGCACCAGGAAATACGACCCGTTTTATTTGTCCGATGAGGACAAAGCTGTCTTCCTGGAAGAAATAAAACCCTATTGGAAAGGGCGATCCAATTACGAGGCGTGGCTCAAACAGATTCCCGAAGATACAAAGGTTTTAAGGGACAACGGCGTGGTTTATATAAACCGCAAGGCGGTACGCGGCTGGGGTGAAACCACCGCCGGCTATCGCCAAATCATTGAAGAAGGTACCGCGGGCATCCGCCAAAATATTGAGAAGCGCAGAGAAAGATTGGACCTTACGGTACCCGGCGATTATGAAAAGGACTGCTACCTGGAGGCCATGCTTATATCGGCTGAGGGAATAGAGATTCTGGCAGAGCGGTATGCAAAAGAAGCCGAGAGATTGGCTGCCATTGAAAAGGACCCGGTTAGAAAGGCCGAGCTGGAAGAGATTGCGAAGACCTGTTACCGTGTGCCCAAATATCCCGCAAGAACCTTCAGGGAAGCACTGCAGGCTTTGTACCTGTACCAGGTCTGCATCTTTATGGAGCAAAACGCCGCCAGCTACAATCCCGGCAGGATGGACCAATACCTGTATCCCTATTACAAGGCGGATTTGGAACAGGACAGGATTACCGAAGATAAGGCCCAGGAACTGCTTGACTGCCTGTGGGTTAAATTCAGCGAACCGTGCCTGTTCCAGGATGCACAGACTGCCGAATTTGCCGCCGGGTATCCAATGTTCCAGAATGTATGCGTAGGCGGTGTGGATTCCACCGGCAGGGATGCGGTGAACGATTTGTCATATATGATTCTTCAGGCGACAATGGACGTGAGGCTGTACCAGCCGTCGCTGTCGGTCAGGTACAGCATGTCGAAAAATCCGAACAAGTTTTTAAGGAAAGTAATAGAGCTTATAAGGCTGGGTACCGGGTTCCCGGCGTTCCATAACGACGATATAGGAATTCGGATGATTATGAACAAGGGTATACCGCTAAGGGAAGCCTATGACTGGAACCCATGCGGCTGCGTGGAAACCAACCTGGAGGGTCGTCTGCGCCACTATACGGCCCTGGCGGATATAAACCTTGGAAGCGTTGTTGAATTTGCAATGCTTGACGGCCGCAACAAAAAGAGCGGATCTTTCATTTCGAAACAGACCGGAGACCCCACTGCGTTTAAAACCTATGAAGAGTTTGAAGCTGCAGTTAAAAAACAGCTTTCCTATGTCATACGCGCAGTCGTTAAGGGAAGCCATGTAATAGATGAAGTATGCATGGAAAGGCCCGTCCCGGCGCTGTCGCTTACCTTCAGGGGATGTGTGGAAAACGCAAAGGATTATGCCCACGGCGGTGCCAAATATAATACCGGTAACGGTATAATACTTATAGGAGTGGCCGATTTGATAAACAGCCTGGCTGCCGTGAAACACCTGGTATACGATACCGGAAAGGTAACAATGGAGCAGCTTGTAAAGGCGGTGGAGGCCGACTTTGAAGGATATGAGCAGATTTACAGGCTGTGCCGTGAAGCACCCAAATACGGAAACGATAACGACAGGGTGGATAATATTGCCGGTGAGATTTTTACCTATATAGCCGACGAGATCGAAAAATACCACAGCAAATTCGGCCGTATGACGCCGGGTATACTGCCGGTCTCGGGGAATACCCCCTTTGGCCTGGAAGTGGGCGCACTGCCTTCGGGTCGCCGTGCATGGAAACCACTGGCAGACGGGGTAAGCCCTAATGGAGGCACTGATTTTAACGGCCCCGGAGCAGTTCTGAAATCCGTTGCCCATATCCCCCACGACCGGTTTGTACAGGGTACGCTTTTAAACATGAAAATAGAACCGGAGCTGTTGGCAAGCGAAAACGGGATTACCCAAATGATGGCACTTTTAAAGAGCATGTGCAGCCTTGGCATCTTCCATGTCCAGTTTAATGTAATCGACCGTGATGTATTGATTGATGCCCAAAAACATCCCGAAAAATATAAGGGCCTTTTAATCCGCGTTGCAGGGTATACAGCATACTTCGTGGAACTTGGAAAGGATGTTCAGGATGAGATCATAGGCCGGACCGTCCAGCCTGGAATTACGGTGGAATAAGAATGGACATTACAGGCAGGGTACTGCGAATAGAGAAAACTTCGATATATGACGGACAGGGCCTTCGGACGGTTATATTCTTAAAGGGCTGTCCTTTAAGGTGCAAATGGTGCTCAACGCCGGAGGCGCAAAACTTCGAAGCCGAATTCGGATATGGCGAAGACATGGCCGTATCCGGGGTGGTTGAAGAGATTTCAAAGGACGAGATATTCTTTTTTCATTCCGGTGGCGGCGTAACCATAAGCGGCGGTGAGCCGTTGCTTCAGGCGGATTTTGCAGCAAGGATACTCAAGGAGTGTATGCAAAGGGGAATCCATACCGCCATTGAATCCAGTTTCTATTCGGATTACCGGAGAATTGAAAAACTGCTGCCGTACCTTAAGGCTGTCTACGTGGATATTAAGCACATGGATGAAGAGGCACACAGAACATGGACCGGTGTTTCAAACAAGAGAATCCTTGAAAATATACTCCGGCTTGACCGGTCGCCGCACCAGACGGAGCTTCACATACGCATGCCTGTTGTTCCGGGAATAAATGACGGTGAGAAAAACCTGCTGGCGGCTGCAGAGTTTTGCAAAGGCCTTGGGAAGATACACGATATTGAACTGCTGTCGTATCACAGGCTTGGGGTGGGCACCTACAAAAAAATCGGAAGGGATTATGAATTAATGGATCTGGCTGTGCCTTCGAAGGAAACCCTGTACAAGCATGCCGGATTAATGGTAAACAATGTAAAGGGCTTAAAGGTCACAGCGGGCGAAAAGGTATTTTTGTGTGAGGAATAAACCACACTGTCGGCAGTGTGGTTTATTAACTTGTGCCGAACCCTTGAGGCATAAGGAATATTTTGTTAATGGAACGGGAATACACAGTATGGGAAGGCATAAGGTAAGGAGTGAAGCTTATAGACGGCAGCAGAACTAAAGCCGGGGACAGGGGAGTTTTTCACCGTATTGCTCCGGTTTACGGTTTGTTTTATCATTGCCAGGAAGGATACTACAGCAGGGTTCTGGACAGAATGCAGGATTATCTGGATTTGTCGCGGCACAAAAAAGTAATTGATATTGGCTGCGGCACCGGTGCTCTGTGTTCGGTGCTTAACCGTAAGGGTTTTACTGTAACCGGCGTGGATTCGGTTCAAAGGATGCTTGACATTGCCGCTGAAAAACTGGAGGGCAAAGAAGTTCAGCTTTTGCAGGCCGACATTCTAAAGGGACTTCCCTTTGAGGACAAGTGTTTTGATGCCGCGATTGCGTCATTTGTAGCCCATGGACTGGAGCCAAACGAAAGAAAGAAAATGTACGTCGAGATGCAAAGGATTACCAAAAGCCTCGTAATAATTCATGACTTCAATGAAAACAGGTCGCTGCTGCTTGATATTATTGAGCGGCTGGAAGGCGGAGATTATTTTAACTTTATAAAAAATGCCAG
Organism: uncultured Clostridium sp.; assembly: GCA_964529035.1. Classification (GTDB taxonomy): domain Bacteria; phylum Bacillota; class Clostridia; order Ch29; family Ch29; genus CAZGUG01. The sequence continues at coordinate 14,555 of CAZGUG010000017.1, read as the reverse complement.
GGCCGAGATGGAAGATGTCTTCCGCAGCGCTGAAATAATAGATATCAATAAAAGAACCGTATGGTATGTATGCCGGCTTAAATGAAAGCGGCTAGTTTTTTGGTTATTCGTTGACAACGGTAGTAATATGTTATATATTTATAACATAAAGTTATAAATATATAACAGGAGATGGTTTAATTGAAGAATAGAATTAGTCTTTTAGGATTGTTTGGCTTTCTGGGACTGTTGGGTCTTCCGACGCAGAATCCGGGTTTTTACGGGTTTTTTGGGTTCTTCGGTTTCTTCGGATTTGCAAAAATACTGCCGGATGAAATGTTCAGGCTTAATGTTAACAAGGCGTCCAGGAACGCTTTTTTTACCGGCTTAATGCTTTATCCGATGGTAGTGGTTGTCGGTGCTCTTACTTCCATTCCTCTAATCTACGCCTTTGGGTTCGCTTTAAACTTTGCCATTCAGATACTGGTGTTTAGCATTTCTCTGTCGGTATATGAAAAGACAGGTGAGAAATAGATGAAAATGATAACGAAAGTAAAGGAATATAGAGCCAAAAACAGTATGACGCAGGAGAAATTGGCAGGTCTTGTTGGAGTGAGACGGGAAACCATTGTGCATCTTGAAAACGGGAGGTATAACCCTTCCCTCAGGCTTGCCTTCGATATTGCAAAGGCGCTTAACACGACGGTGGAAGAACTTTTTAGATTTGCAGAAGAATAATCCGGCAATACCAGAAGGGAGGAAGCGGCTGTATCTGTGTGCTGTAGTATTGTTTTATGGCTCCAAATATAATATGATTATTTCAAATATAGTTTTAGAAGATGAATTGGTATAGGTTTTACTAAGAAGTTAAGGGAGGCTGAAGAATGTACAGTTTTAAGGACGATTACAGCGAAGGGGCACACCCGAGAATACTAAACGCTCTGATTGAGTCAAACCTTGAGCAGACCGAAGGTTACGGGGAGGATATCTATACAATAAAAGCGGTTGAACTGCTGAAAAAAAGAATAGGACGTAACGATATAGATATTCACCTGATATCGGGAGGCACACAGACAAACCTTACCGCCATATCAGCCTTTTTGAGGCCCCATGAAGCAGCCGTTGCCGCCGATACCGGGCATATCCTGGTGCACGAGGCGGGGGCTGTAGAAGCAACTGGACATAAAATTATTTCGGTAAAAGTAAATGACGGCAAATTAAACCCCTGCCACGTAAAAGCCGCACTCGATGCACACACCGATGAACATATGGTAAAGCCGAGGTTGGTTTACATATCCAACTCCACAGAAATCGGATCCATATACTATAAGGATGAATTGAAGCAGTTATATGAGTTCTGCAAAAAAAATGGGCTTCTGCTGTATATGGACGGTGCCAGGCTGGGTTCGGCCTTGTGCTGCGATGAGAACGACCTGGAGCTTTCGGATGTGGCGGAGCTTACCGATGCTTTTTATATAGGAGGAACCAAGAATGGGGCACTCATAGGCGAGGCTCTGGTTATCTGCAGGGATTCACTCAGGGAGGATTTCCGCTTCCATATGAAACAGAAAGGGGCGCTCCTTGCCAAGGGAAGGCTGCTTGGAATACAGTTTCTTGAGCTTTTCAGGGACGACCTGTATTTTGAACTGGCAGAGCATGCGAATAAAATGGCGGGTTTAATAAGGGATGAAATAGAAAAAGAAGGTTTCAAGTTTGTAACCTACTCGCCGTCAAACCAGATTTTCCCGATACTGCCCGACCGGGTAATAGCCGAGCTTCAGAAAAAATATGCCTTCTATATATGGGCAAAGATGGAGGATGACAGGTCGGCAATCCGTCTTGTTACGTCCTGGGCAACCAAAGATGAAGCGGTATCCAGTTTTATCAGCGATATGAAAGAAGCGGTAAGAAAATACAGATAAACTATTTAAGCTGGGACGAAACCGCCCTGCTTAACCGGGAAGGGGAGTAAGCATGAAAAAAAGGCGAGTGGTATTTTTAACGATATTAATGCTTGTCATAGGAGCCGTAATAGCTGCGGCGGGGCTTATGTCTTATGCCAAGAAAAACCTGGAACAGCTGGCCCATACCACAATATCCGAGGTGGACCTGGCCGGGCTGGAAAACGGTGTTTATACCGGCAGCTATAAGGCGTTTCCGGTTACCGCCGAAGTCAGGGTAACCATAAACAACCACAGAATAACCGAGATTAAACTGGTAGAGCATAAAAACGGCCAGGGGGCCCCGGCGGAAGTGATACCGGATAGAGTTGTGGAAGAGCAGACCCTGGGTGTGGAAGCGATATCGGGTGCCACATACAGCAGCAAGGTGATTCTAAAAGCCATAGAAAACGCGCTGGAAAGCGCTGTAGAGTAAGTGAAAGCAATAAAAAAGTGGCCCAGGCCACTTTTTTATTGCGGGGAATACATCCCTTTGCTTTCCATGTATTTGAATACCGCTTCCCCGTGTTTCTGCTCCTCCTTTTGGATGTGGTTCAGCACATCCCTTACCTGTGAATCCCTGAATTCAAATATTGCGGTGTCGTAGGTGCCCGAAACGTACTTTTCCGTCATAAGTATATCGGTGCACAGGTCCTTATCGGAAGTCTGAAGATTTACATTTGGGTTCTGCGCTTGTTGTGATTGCTGCTGTTGGCCTGTACTGCCTCCGCCCTGATTGTTCACATCCGGGATCTGGCCGTTTAAAAGCTGATTGATGGAGTCCAGGTGCTGCTGTTCGATTTTTGCATGGTTGTTGAAAATATCCTTCAGCTGCCGGTCGGAGGTCAGATTAGCATAGTTAGTATATTTCTGTACACAGATTTCTTCATGGCTTTTTTGGTCCTCAAGCAGGGTTCTTTCCTTTGCAGTTAGATTTATATTCATATTCAACACCTCCGGTTATAGTATTTTCCACAGTAAAAAATATATCCGAAAAACAACAAAAGATGACCGGATGTATTATATGGGAGACCGATAGGCAGGTAGCCATGTTAAAAAGGATATTGTCTGATGCTGTGTGTCGGACCATGTAATTATGTCACATGCTGTTCATTCAAAAAGGGATATTTGTTCTGAAATGTTTAAGAGCCGCTTTTCAGCCCTCTGGCAGTATTCCTTCGAGATATCAATACCAATATAGTTGCGTTCAAGTCTGTGGGCAACCGCAGTGGTAGTACCGACGCCGTTGAACGGGTCCAATACAACGTCCTCCCTGTAGCTAAACAGTTTCAATGCTCTTTCCACCAGCTGCTCCGGAAACACTGCCGGATGCCGGAATTCCTTCATGCGCCTTTCGGGTGCAATACTCCATTTGGCTACAACCCACTGCTTGAACTCTTCGGCGGATATGTCGGCCTTGGCAGCGTCTCCCTTTTTCTTTAAATCACCCTTGCAGAAGATTTCAATAAACTCCCACGTGTATTTTAAATACGGGCTTGAAGGGCTTTTCCAGCTGCCCCACGCGGTATACTTGCAGTTGTAGTTGTTCTTTTCCCACAGGATTTCGCCCTTCCACAGCATTTTCCTGTCCAGAAAGTAATTGCTTATAATGTGGTGAGTAGGTATATAGTCCGAAAACAACGGTTGAACGTTTACAATAATTCTGCCGCCGTATTTTAAAACTCTTATGCATTCATCGAAGATTGCAAAAAGTTTGGCGAAATATCCGTCCCAAACCGCTGCGTCATGGTGGTTATCATAGGATAAACCGAAATTGTACGGAGGCGAGGTGATTACTATATCAACACAGTTGTCGGGCAGTTTTTTCAAAAATGCTTCGCTGTCTTCACAGATAATTCTGTTCAGGTACCGGGGCGGGACAGCAGAGTCTTCCTTAGAAAAAATGTCAGGGCCGGCAGTGCCGGTTTTGGTGCGCAGTTTTTCTTTTTCCTTTCTGTCTGACACTTTGCGTTCCTTGTTAAAGCCTGCAAATATTCTTTTTCTGCCCTTTATTCCATAGCTGCCAATACCCGATATGGACTGGATTAGCTTCTTCGAAAATTCAGGTTCAGCCGAACCCGCTTCTTTCAGATATGCCGAAAAGGCCTCGACATCCAGTTGTTTCAGGTATAATAGCACTCTTTCATCAGAAACCTCAATATACATATCTTTCTTCGGGTATTCCAAATTAATGGAATTGCATATGGCTTTCACATTTGAGATATTACAGGAGACGTTTAATCCTATAATAATTTCTTTGTAATCCGATTTGGTCATATAAAAGCCCTCCCCGCAATTGCTGTCTTTCATCATTTATTTTATCACAGTCTATTACAGTAAAATATACAACACAAAACAAAAGACGTAGTAGAAAGTGTCCATTAAAAATTATATAATACTCTAAAGGGAAAGAGGGGTGAAGACGTGGCCAAATCTCGAAAACCGGGTGTGCTGTTTATTTTTGTGCTAATTATTATTACTTTGGTGAATGTTGTGCCCGGCCGGATTCCCGGTCAGGCCCAGCCTGCTGCAGAAGTTGCACAGAAGCTTAAAGGCGTTTCCGAAGAAGAAAAGGCCATCCTTGAAAACCTTTTTCTACTTTCACAGGAAATAGAAGAGATGGACAGGGAGCAGGCGGATATCGCACAGGAAATAGAATTACTGAATACTAAAACCGGGGATATCCGTGAAAAAATCGAATACCAGCAAAGGGATTATGATAATAAACTGGACATTTTGAAACAGGTTCTTGTAAGCTATCAAAGGCGCGGGCCTGTATCTTATTTAAAAACACTTTTAAGTGCCCGGGACCTTACTTCATTTCTGCGAAGCATTAATATAATAAAGGACCTTACCCGTAATACCGGAGAACTTCTGGATTCCCTCGAAAAAAGAAAGGAAGAGCTGATGGCGGAGCAAAGCAACCTGGCAGAGAATACGGCAGCACTTGAAACAAAAAAAGAAAAACTGCAGGAAACCCTGGCAAAAAAGCTGCAGTTAAGGGAAGAGCAGGAGGCGTATCTATATTCCCTGAAAGAAGAGGGCGAACATTTCAGGGAACTTCTGGGCAATCTGCAGGGCATGTGGGACCGGATAAAGGTTTTGTTTACGGATATTATAACCGAGTTTGACGAAATCATAGGTGAAGGCAAATTTCCTATGCAGGATTTAAATTTAAGCTTTGGTTTGCTCAGCGTCAGGGGAACTATTCGTCAGCAGACACTCAATGATGTGTTCAAAGAACACTCAAGTCTTCCGGAGGTGGTATTTCGTTTTCATTCCGGACAGGCTGAAGTAGAAGTTCCCGAAATGCATCTGGTGCTGAGGGGTACCTTTTCTGTACAGGGCGGAAGCAGCTTGATATTCGTGGCGGAAGAAGGAGAATTCTACGGAATGGAACTGGAGAAGGCATCCATCGAAGAATTGTTCCGCTACGGGTATTTAATGATTGATTTCGGCCGGCTGATGGGTAATATTACCCTGCAGTCGGTTAATGTGCGTGACGGTTACCTGGAATTCACCGTAAGGCCCGGGTTTTAACTAACTGCTGTAAGGGGGGAAAACATGATAGAGGCAAAGGAAATGTCTTTGAGATACCCGGACGGGACTCTGGCGTTAAAGAATATTAACCATAAGGTTGAACCGGGGGAATTGATATACATTACGGGCCCCAGCGGTTCAGGCAAGACAAGCTTTCTAAAAACCCTGATGGGAATGGAGTATCCCACATCCGGCTCCCTAAGGGTTCTGGGTCAGCCGATAACCAAAGGTGAAGAGAGCAGAATAAGGCAGCTGCGCAAGAAAATAGGGCCTGTTTTCCAGGAGTTTAAGCTTATTCAGGGCAGAACAGTATTGGAAAATGTTACGATGGGGATGCGGTTTTTGGGGATTTCACCCGGGGAGATGAAGAGAAGCGCCGGCAGTGCACTGGCCGGCCTGGGGCTGGAACACAAAGCCCTGTCTCCGGTGGAAAACCTCTCATGGGGTGAGGCCCAAAGGGTGGCCATAGCCAGGGCGGTTGCGAGAAAGCCCGCAATTATCCTGGCAGACGAACCCACCGGCAATCTTGACCACGATAATGCACTGACAATAATTGACCTTCTGACTTCATTCAGGGATACAAACACAACCGTAATTATTACCACCCATGCAACCCATTTGATTGAGCAGCAGAAAAATGCCACCTATATACGGATGGACAGCGGAAACATTCTTATGGAATACCGGAGGAAAGCCCATGAAAAATGCTCTGTATAATACGGGTTATTTTCTTAAGGAAGCAAAAAAAATTATCCGGCTTAACTGGCTTTCAAATGTATTCTCGTTTCTAAGCACAGGCCTTGTTTTGTTTGTTCTGGCAGTGGTGGTATCAGGTTGGAGCATAAGCAATATGCTGGTTGAAACGCTGCAAAACGAGGCGGAAATAAGCGCGTACCTGGATGGAGACACCGTTACTTCGCAGACCTTGGAATTGGTTGAGACGATAAAGGGCATTGACGGAGTGTGGGATGCCCGGCTGGTGGACCAAACGGAGGCCTATGGCAGGATGGAGGCGGCCCTGGGGGAGGAAGCCCGGATTTTGGGGCTTTTTGAAGAAAACCCGTTCGAAGCGTTTATTGAGGTCAGAATAAACCTGGACGAAATGGAGGCGGTGCTTGAAAGAGTGGAGAGCCTGCCGGGGATTGATTATGTAAGGGACAACCGGGAGGTTCTGGGGCGTATTCAAAGCATAACCGAAGGACTGAAGAATCTTGGCATTCTGATTATCGCTGCAGTGGGTATCAGTACCCTGGTAATAATATCCCACATAATACGGCAGGGAATATATAATAACAGGGCTCAAATAGCCACCCTCAAGCTGCTGGGCGCTCCCGACAGCTTTATCGGGTTTCCCTTTGTACTGGCAGGGCTGCTGCTGACCCTGGCAGGGGGTGTACTGGCGGCTGTTTTCACAGTACTTTTAATAAACCATGGTTACGGTTATATGAGCGGGTCAATATCCTTTGTCCCGCTTCCGCCAAGGTCACAGCTTATCTTGGGCGTGGTAATGATGATTGGAACCGTCAGCGCTACGCTGGGGGTTTTGGGCAGCCTTTTTGGGTTGTCCTCCACCAAGAATAGCTAGGTGAAGAATATCGGTTCCCGCTGCAATGGGCGCTAAAATAGTTATACAAGTCCCAGGAGCCTTACCCCCTGGGCCACCGCAAAGCATACTGTAACACCGGTAATGGTGGGAACCAGAAAGGATACAAAGGTCCATTTCCAGCTCTGTGTTTCCTTGCGAATGGTCCACAGGGTGGTACCGCAGGGCCAGTGGTTCAGTGAAAACAGCATCATACAGACTGCCGTCAGCCATGTCCAGCCGTTGTCCAAAAACAGGCTCTTCATTTCGGCCAAGCTGTCCAGTTCAAGCATGGACCCTTTTGACATGTAACTCATTATCAAAATGGGTATGACTATTTCATTGGCCGGCAGGCCAAGAATAAATGCCATAAGTATATACCCGTCCAGTCCCAGAAGCCGGGCAAAGGGCTCCAAAAACTGCGCGCAGCGGGTTAGAAGACTACTGCCTGCAAAGCCGGTATTGGCCATGATCCAGATAAGCAGCCCGGCGGGGGCGGCAACTACCACTGCACGGCCAAGTACGAACAGGGTACGGTCAAATACCGACCGGATGATAATCCTCCATACTTGGGGCTTTCTGTAGGGCGGCAGTTCCAGAGTGAAGGAAGAGGGCAGTCCCTTTAAGATGGTTTTTGACAGCAGTCTTGATACAACAAAGGTTATAATTACACCCAGTACAATTGCCGACAGTACCGACAGTGCTGCGGCAATTGAAGAGAAAGCCCCCGTGGCGCCGGCCGTTAAAATGCCGGCCAGGGCGATCAATGTGGGAAACCGTCCGTTGCAGGGAACGTAATTATTGGTAATGGTTGCAATTAATCTTTCCCTTGGGGAATCTATAATCCTGCACGAGATAACCCCGGCGGCATTACATCCAAACCCCATGCACATGGTAAGTGCCTGTTTCCCATGGGCGCAGGCTTTCTTGAAATAATGGTCCAGGTTAAACGCAACCCTTGGCAGGTAGCCCAGGTCCTCAAGCAGAGTGAACAGCGGAAAAAAAATAGCCATTGGCGGAAGCATTACCGATATCACCCAGGCCAGTGTACGATATACGCCGTGTACAAGAATACCGTGTACCCATACCGGTGTGCCCGGCCGGTCTAAAATTATGTCCAGTCTTCCTTCAATCCAGAATAGTCCCTTTGCCAGCATATCAGAGGGCACATTGGCACCCTTGATGGTAATCCAAAAGACAATTCCCAAAAGAATAATCATTATCGGGATGCCGAGGGACCTGGAGGTCAGTATACCGTCAATTCTGTCATCCAGCGTGTTATGAGCGATATTTTCCTTAAATACTACCTTTTTGCTTATATTTTCCGCGGTTTTTACAATACTTGATACAATCCTGTCCTGTAAATCCTCGATAGTGACGTTTTCTTTCTTTAAACTGTTGTGAACAGCCCCGATTTCATTTTGCAGCGTCCTATTGCCCGATAAATCGATTCCAAGATGCTGGTTTATTGATTCAAGAAGCAATTTGTCTCCGTCTATCAGACGGAGGGCAGTCCATCTGCTGCTGATTTTACCATCGGTTATTTCTCTTATTAAAGATTCAATTTGTCGGATGGCTTTTTCCAAAGCCTGCCCGTAATCAATTCTTAGGGGTTTTGTACTTATCCGGCCCAATGCAACCTTTTCCACCATATCTTTCAGCTCTTTCAAACCCTTTCCGTTTCTTGCACAGGTACCCACCACCGGCACTCCAAGCAGACTTGACAGTTTATCCAGGTCTACTCTTATTTTTTTTCTTCTGGCTTCATCCATTAGATTAACGCATACTACAACTTTGTCGGTAATTTCCATTATCTGAAGAACGAGATTCAAATTCCTTTCCAGGCAGGTGGCATCGGTTACAATTACAGTTGTATGGGGCCTGGCGAAACAAACAAAATCCCTCGCTACTTGTTCTTCTACCGAATTGGCCATAAGCGAATACGTGCCGGGCAGGTCTACCACTAAATAGTTTTTGTTTCTGTGTATATATTTACCGCGTGCATTGGTTACGGTTTTGCCGGGCCAGTTACCGGTGTGTTGGTTTAAGCCTGTAAGGCTGTTAAACAAAGTGCTTTTTCCGGTATTGGGGTTGCCGGCCAGGGCGACGACAGTATAATCCGACGTTTCGAATTCTGCCTGAAGCATTTCACTCAATGCACCCGGATATGTGGATTGTTTTGCTAAACTCATTTATGAAACCTCCAGCATATTTGACAGTTAATTCATTTCTATAAAAATCTTTGATGCTTCTTCAGAGCGCAGAGCTATGACCGCTCCTCTGACCTGGTATGCGACAGGGTCCCCGGCGGGACTTTTTCTGAGTGCTTCAATAGTAGTGTCGTATATCATTCCCAAATCAAGCATCCTTCTGCGGGTATTCCCCCGGGCAGTAAGCCTTCTGACTCTGCCGAAACAGCCCACCGGCAGCTGGTCCAGCGGGATCAAATTTGTATTCATAAAAAAGCCCCCCTCTATTAACTATTTAGCAGGTTGTGTAATAAGTTAGTCATAGGAAACTTTATTTGCTAAATCTAATAACTAGGATATGAAGGGTTTTCATTTCTTGTTACATAATAAAGGCGAAAAGGAGGGAGGAGCGATTGAAGCAGGAAAGGGAGTTTTATACCGTCCGCGGGTACCGGATGCTGAATGCGGAAAACAGGCTGTTAACTCCAAGTATGGAAGATTATATGGAAATGATTTATAGAACCTGTATGGAGGAAGGATATGAACGCATTAACGGGCTGGCGGAGAAGTTAAATGTGCGTCCGTCGTCAACCACTAAAGTGATACAAAAATTAAGGCAGATGGGCCTGGTAGATTACCGCAAATACGGCATTATTCAGCTGACAGATGAAGGCAGCGCCGTAGGAAGTTTTCTGCTGAGAAGGCATGGTATTATTGAAGATTTTTTGGAGAATTTGGGAATTAGTGAAACACTACTCGAGGACACTGAAATGATAGAACATGACGTAAGCCTTAATACGCTTAGAAGCATATATGTTTTCAACAGGTTTTTGGACGAAAACCCCGATGTCAAAGTGAGGTATGAAACATTCAGGAAAGAATTCAACAGAGATATCGACCTGACCTATCCGGGTTAGTTCCCAGTTTGACCCGGATATTGCAAAGGTGTTTGTCAAGATGCTAAGGGTTCAGTAAGGCATGGCCAACCTATTTGGCCGCCATGCCGCCATCGATTCTGTAGGTATTGCCTGTAAGGTATTTTGCACGGTCAGAGGACAGGAAAAGTATTAGGTCTGCAACCTCCCCGGATTCTGCGTATCTTTTCATGGGTATGGATTCGATGAACGAAGACCTTACCGCCTGGGGCCGGTCCGGTGAAGCTCCGGCTTCTATGGACCTCATCATACGGTTGTTTACCGGTCCGGGGCATACAGCGTTAACCCGTATACCCGCTTCGGCACATTCCAGCGCAGCGGTTTTGGTTATTCCGTTTACAGCATGTTTTGATGCTATATAGGGAGCCATACCCGGTGAACCGATAAAACCGGCAACCGAAGAAACATTTACGATGCATCCGGACCTCTCGGCTTCCATAACCGGTATTACGTATTTTAGTCCGAACAACACACCCTTTACGTTTACATCCAGTACCCACTGGAGGTCTTCTTCCTGTACCGACCGAATCAAGGCAAATTTACCTTCAGTTCCGGCATTGTTAATAAAAATGTCTATACGTCCGAATTTGCCTACAGTTTTTTTAACGCAGTTTTTTACCTCCTGTTCTTTGCGGACATCTACCGCCATATTAATATAAGATTCTTCCGACAGGCCTAAATCCCTTACCAGGCCGTCAAGCTTTTCAAGGTTGCCTTCACGGGAAGTAACCAGGGCGAGTTTTGCACCATTTTTTGCAAACAATGTGGCCGCGGCTCCGCCTATACCTCCTGTAGCACCGGTTATCAATACTACTTTGCCGTCAAAGTCCATGTACTGCCTCCTTTGAAATATAAAAATCTCTTTTAGAAATAATAATGCCCCGGGTCGAAAGGTTTGATACAGGAAAAGAATACAACTAATATTCCACCGGTTGATATTGTCGTTACCATGGGGTGTAACGTAAGCTGTCCTTTTTTGCCGTGCAGTCACCGGGAGGATTGGGGGCTTAACGATCCTACCGGAAAGGATGATAAAGAGTTTAAGGCGGTAATTGCGCAGATAGAAACCAAAATAAAACAGCTTGCGAAAAAGGTGTCGGACGGAAGGCTGCCGTGATACAGCGTTGTGGATAATACCGGCATTACTGTATATGTCTGATATTTACATATTAACACAGTCGTGTTATATTAACATGGACAGTCTTAATATGCTCGGTCAAATGGGGGGATATATGTGAGCGTTGTCATAAAAAGAATATTGGGAGCTGTTATGATAATTATAGGGCTAAGCGGCATAGTGCTCCCCGTTCTTCCCGGCTGGGTGTTCATATTTGCCGGCATATACCTGATAAGCCCCAGGAAACACAGGAGTATTAAAAACTGGTTGATGCGGACATTCAATATGAGACGAGACGTAACCTAAGCTGTGATACTTCTATTCCGAATACAGCCCGTAGGTTTTGTTTACATCAAGCACAAACAGTATGCCTTTACCGGGCTGGTCAATCTTTACGGCTTCCCTTATGGAAGACACAATCGAATCTGTCATGCCGGTTTCCGCCAGTATCATAACGATTTCCTTTTCAGGTTCAACAACTATTGAAAATAAGACACACTTTTCGTCAATACCCGATCCCCTGGCATTGATTATGGTAGCTCCCCTGGAACCGGCAGAAACCGCTGCATCGATGACGTCACAGGCCTTGCCTTTATCGACGATTGTAAATATAGCGTTATACATAATATTCCTGCCACCTCTTTTAACATGAATTTTATTGTCCTCACAGTTTTTTGCACCCCAAAAACCCATAACAGGAATACAGAAGGCTATTCCTGTATTTGGTTTTTCAAAATGGTATTTTTCGTTTAACCCCTCCAGAGCTTTTGCAGCAATTTCTTCCCCGGCTATCATCATCACTATTTCTTTCCTTATGTCATTAATGCCAAGGACCTCCAGAAAATGACTTCTGACTGTTCCTCTGCCCAATAAAATCGTACCGCCGGGTGCTCCAAATGCTTTTGCGGTTTTCAGAACCTTGCTTCCCATACCATTATTCACAATTACAAAGAGCAGTTGAAAGTTCGGTATACCGGCATTATTATCCATAGTGTCACTTACCTCCTTTTACTGTTTGCCTCTTAAAAATAAGTCCCAGTATTTGAAGCGAAATAAGGGGTATCATTGCTACCATTGCAATAATTCCAAATCCGTCGATAAGTACATTGGCTCCTTCGACGGCGCTGGCTGCGCCCTGGGCAAACGCCAAAATAAAGGTTGCAGTCATGGGGCCGGAAGCAACCCCTCCTGCATCAAAGGCTATTCCAACGAACAGATTGGGCACGAAACGGGCCATAGCAATTGATACTGCATATCCCGGCAGCAAATAATGCCACAGTTTTATTCCGGGGACTATTACCCTGAGCAATGAAAGAGCCACCGCGAAGGCAACTCCTATCGACAGAGCGATTATTACAATTTTCTTTTTTAAAAATCCACTTGTAACCTCTTCTATCTGGTTGGTGAGTACATACAGTGCCGGTTCAGCAAGAATAACCACAAGGCCGAGTATAAATCCAACAATAACTATAAGCCATTTGTTTTCAAAGCAGGCAATACTGTAGCCTACAGCACTTCCAACTTCCATAAATCCCGCGTTGACTCCCGTAAGGAATAATACCAGCCCGATAAAGGTGTACAAAAGCCCCTTTAGTATTCCCGAAAAACTCTTCCTTGAAAGGTTTGAGGTTATAATTTGCAGTGCCAGGAATACTAATAACAAAGGCAGCAGGGCAATCAACACTTCCATGACTATTACAGGAAACTTTTGCAAAAACGGGCCGATGACAGAAACAGAATAAGCTGTTTTTGTTTCGCTGCCATCAATAATTTTACCGGATTTTTTGAATATATCCATAACAATAACCGATAAAATCGCACCCGATGAGGCGATACCAACCAGCCCAAAGCTGTCTTCTTCCGAGGCAATCCCGCTTTTTAGTGAGGATACACCCAATCCCAATGCCAGAATAAAGGGCACTGTCATTGCACCGGTGGTGGCGCCGGAGGCGTCGAAGGATATGGCCAAAAACTCTTCAGATACGAAAAAAGACGAGGCAAGGATGATTGTATAAACAATCGTTAAAACCCTGCGAAGGGTAATATTATGTACAATCCTTATCAGACCCACCGAAAGCATTACGGCAATACCGACGGATACAACGGTAATAATGCCATGTTTTGATACATCACCGCCTGTTACACTACTTACCTGCCCTGCCAGTATGTGCAAATCGGGCTCGGCCACCGAGATAAAAAAACCGAGCAAAAAACCGGCTAAGCCCACAATCCATATACTGTTGCTTTTGGTGATGTAGGACCCCATAAGGGTGCCAATAGGGCCTATGCCTATATCCGCACCGAACAGGAATATGGTAAGACCGATTACTATAAGTAATGTGCCCAACAGAAATCTAATCAGCATATAGGTATCGAGGGGGATAAATGTGAAATTAAGCACCAGTACCAATAATGTGATTGGAAGTACTGCAAACACAACTTCCTTTAATTTATTAATCAGAGCATTCATAGGGTTTCCCCCCTCTCCCTTGCGATGTGAAAATAAGCTTCTATTCCGGCGTTTTGGAAAACATGACTATTTTATGCTGTAATATGATTCTATAAGCAAATAGCCGGTTTTGCAAGCACCCAAAACACGGGTACAGGTACCCCGTCTGGTCACTATTTGAACACAAACCCGTTGAAATGTTTAAATTATGAATAAATAGAAGAACAAGTCCGAAGACAAACAGGTGCCTGTGGAGGCGCAGGGTTGTAAAGCCTTGCCCTCTGCAGTAAAGGAGTACTTTTGTTTTTGCCGGGGAAGCATCAAACTTTTGGCATGTAAGTTGCACGATTATATATCGAACATACCCGAAGGAAGGAGAGGCATAATGGATATCATAGTGTGCATCAAGCAGGTGCCGGATACCACCGAAGTAAAGATAGACCCGGAAAAGGGTACGTTGATACGGGAGGGGGTTCCAAGCATTGTAAATCCCTTTGACGAGTACGCGGTGGAAGCGGCACTGCAGATAAAAGAAAAACTGGGAGGAAAGGTCACCGTTATTACCATGGGTCCGCTCCAGGCGGTTGAAGCCCTGAAAAAGTGTGTTGCAATGGGGGCGGACGAGGCGGTGCTGGTAAGCGACAAGGCATTTGCCGGTTCGGATACCTGGGCTACTTCCTATACCCTTGCCGGAGCTGTTAAAGCCCTGGGGGGATTTGACCTTATACTATGCGGAAAGCAGGCAATAGACGGCGATACCGCCCAGGTGGGCCCTGGAATTGCCGAACACCTGGGCATATCCCAGGTCACCTATGTTCAGAAAG
>CAZGUG010000016.1:31839-36843 GCA_964529035.1 uncultured Clostridium sp. | reverse complement strand
CGAAGCGGAAACCTTAAACAAATACGAGCAGGTAAACCAATACAATTCACAGCACTCCACCTATGAAAACAGCCCTGAATAATAAAACGGCTTAAACAGGGGCTGTCCTCACAGCCGTGGTTATTGCAGGGCTTTTTTCAACGCGTTCTCAACCGCTTTTTTTATGCCGTCAACCGTCTCTGTGGCCCCCGATATTGAATCCACCCGGGTGGACTGGTTTTCGATTATCAGCCGGGGGATTAAATCAAAGGATTCCTCGTAGTATCCCCTGGTTTCCCTGTGGGATACTACTTCTATATCGATTATCATGTCGTTTTCAACGGATACAAGCACCTTGAGCCCGGGCCTGTAGCCAACCGCCAACCCTTCATATTCACCGTCATTGTATTTGACCCCAGGCTGTATAGTATGTAATGCAGCAGCCTCATTTCCCGACAAAGAAGCTTCTTCCCCTGCTAAACTGTTTGTTGCCCACGACTTCACATCTTGAAAACACACAACCGAGACCGAAAGGGTAAAAACAATCGCTATTGCCAGTACCAAACTCTTCCGCCGGACAACAATGCCATTTTTTGTTCCCCCGCTGCTCATGGCAACCGTGTCCTTAACGGGGCAGGCGCTTTGTGAAATGCATCTCATACAGGATATACACTGGGAGTCCCTTACGATACTTTTTTCAGATACGTCAATATTCATAGGACACTTGTTGTCACACAGCTTACAGCCTGTGCAGCCCGAGGGTTTGCGCCTTATACTGAAAAGGCTGATTCTATTGGTAAGTCCCAATAAAGCGCCGTAGGGACACAAATATTTGCACCAGGGCCTTTCTGTAAAAACCGATGTAACTGCCGCAATTAGCACGGGTATGAGCAGTCCTCCCACGGCGGCAAAGCCGGTCCAAAGCCCAATAACCGAGTAATAAATGCAGTACTCCCTCAGCCTATGGAGAATTCGCAATGCAGAAAGAAGCACAATAAGTGCAAGCACTGCATACCTCATTAACCGAAGACGCTTATCAAGATTGTCCGGTATGAAAGTATTGTATTTTTTTGTATGAAGCCCGGTGGTAATTTTTGATACAAAATCCTGAAATGTCCCCAGGGGACATACCCAACCACAAAACACCGGCCCAAATATAAGGGATAATCCCAGCACTGCAACCGTCGCAAAACTTATAACCGTTCCCGTGGTAATCAATATATACAGAGCCGTAATCCCTCCAACGGGACAAATCCCCAGCAGCGAAACGGGAGGAATACTCGATTTGCCCAAATCGAACAAAACGGAGTTAACGGATATCGCCAGAAAAAAACCGAAGAATGCGAATTGAACGGCGCTTCTTATTCTATCATGTTTATCTGTTCCCCCTGACATACATAACTCACCTCCGGCCGGATAATGTTGACAGCATAATCAGTCAGCTTTTACAGGCTGTAGAGTATCTCGTATATATCCAATCTGACATCATCGCTGAAGGAAAGCCCGTTTTCCACACAGTAGTCCTTTACGCTTGTACCTGCATCCGGCATCGGGGCCCCGATAATCTCTGATATCTGTCCTTCTGTCATGCCCATTTCAAGAAGGTCGCCAAAGGTGGTACGCCCGTATACCGGATACTCTTCGTCATACCCGTCCTCCGGGGGAACAAACCCGGACAGGGGTACTGCGCCTGCTTCCTCAACGCTCACAACGTACCTGGACAGATAATCCAGTTCATTATCTGTAAGCGTGCCAAAGCTTTTCAGAATATCCGCCGCCGGCTCCAGCAGGTACTCGGGTTCGTGGAGTTCAAAGGGCAAGCCCTTGTACATCGAAACAAAGACTATCATTGAACCGTTTCCTATGTTCTTTCCGCTTCCAAGCAGCCCTTCAAAAATGTACTTATAGTATTTATTTTGAACGTTTTCCGCCTCTTCTTCGGGTATATTGAAGGCCTCCGCCAATATCGGCAGTGGGATTTCAAAGTACTTTGATATGTCGCTAAGGGTATGGGCTCCTCTTATATCCGCAGGGTTATACTTACCGGCAAATTCACCGGTCGTAAACCTTGCCGGCTCCAGTTCGCCTCCACGGCCATCCTGTAAAGCAGGTGTTTCTGTGCATTCACTGCTGTCCTCTCCCGTGTCTATACCCACCGGCTCAGTGTCGGTAGCACTTTCACTGTCTTCGGCCGAGCAGGCCGAAAGGACAAACATCCCGGACATAAGAATAGTTACCAGCAGCAAGGCTGTGAACCTGTTTTTCTTCATCATTTATCAGCTCCTTTGAATGTTTTCGTATTAATTATAAGTTTTAGATGTGACAGAAGTATGATAAATGATTGAAATTTTTCTAAAAAAAGCCCTCCCGGAGACTTTGTTCCGGGAGGGCTTTTAATTATTTCAAACTGTTATTTTTTTCAGACTATTCTTCATCTTCTACTTCTTCACCGGGCTCTTCTTCGCCTTCTTCTTCACCTTCTGCCTCTTCTTCAAGCTCCTCTTCTTCTACAATGGGCTCTTCAATTTCGGCGTCCTTGAACAGTTCATATGTTCGATTTACCAGGGCTATTGCCTGCTCCCTTGTTGTGTTCCCCAGGGGAGCCACCATATTCTCGTCCATCCCTTTTATTATGTCCTTGCTGCTCATAAACCCGATTGCTTCCAGTGCCCATTCGGCTATTTCGTCTGCATCAGCAAAGGCCACTTCGTTGGTTTCTTCAAGCAGTGAAGGATATAATATTCCCAGTGTCCTGTAAAACATAACTGCTATTTCCTGCCGTGTTATATTTGCATCCGGAGCGAATTCAGTTTCACTTACCCCGAGTACAATACCAAGGGCATTGGCCTTCAGTATTTCTTCATTTTCGGTATCGGTAAATACATTTTCTTCGGGCAGCTGTGCTTCTTCACCCGACAGGGCTTCATAAAGCTTAACCACCAGCTCACAGAAGTCTTCCCTTGTGATATCGTCCTGGTAATTGCTAAGTACCTTTTCGGTAACAAGACCATTTTCTACTGCCAGTTCTATTTCTGGTACCGCCCACTCGCTGGGAGCGTCTACCTCTTCTTCAGCCTCTTCTTCAACCACTTCTTCTTCTACTTCCTCTTCTACTTCTTCCTCAACGGCCTCTTCATCCTCAGGGGCTTCGGGTGTGATAATGGTCACCACAGCGGTGGCAATGAGAGGCTCAACATCAGGGCCTGCCGACAGACCAGCATTGTTGCTATAGACAAAGGTGCTTCCATATTCGGCTTCCACATTGGTGATTGTAACACTATAAGCATAATGACCGTCATCTGTGGTAGGCGGGCCCATGGGGCCGTCCCATGCAGGTTCCTGCGTGAATTCAAACCCTTCCACGCTCAAAACGCCGTCAACCTGGTCTCCCCACCAATACTCGACTTCGTCCAGTATAACATCCGGGTCAACAACCAGTGCTGCTGCCCCACCATCATTGACCGTTACTACGGTAAACTCGACGGTTGCACTCTCTCCCCTGTCCAGAGTAATCTCATCGATATCTACCGTTTTTTCTATGCTCCAGCCATCCAGTTCTTCCCCCAGTGCATATCCGGGAAGCGCCATTGTGATTAAAGTACAGATAGTTAAAATTGCAAGCAGTTTCCGGGACATCTTTCCAGTTTTTCTATCCATTCTTATCCTCCTTATTAATGGTTTAAGAGCTTTCAATACCGATGATGAAAACCAGTCTTTAATCCAATTGTTCGCAAAATCCACTGCAGGTGACTATGTAACAACACCACCAAAACGGTTGAACCCGTTTAAGTCATAAGAAAACTCTTATTAAGATAATAACATAATATCCTGGGTAAGTGAATACCAATTTTTAGTTTGTTATATGCCGGCAGTACTGCAGAATACAGTCACTTCCTCCTATTGGGAGAACCGGGCGCTTCGCAGCCTATTTATGGCAGCACCCATTTCAAATATTCTCGGCAGTGCCAGTTCCCCTGGGTGCCCCCCGAAGGGTGATATGATATCAATTCCTTCTCTTTGTATGTCTTCCAGCGCTTTATCCAGTACACTCTTCAAGGACCTTTTACCGTCAACGTACCTTTGCATATATTTGAGTGTCTCTGCAATTGCATTTGTCTGGCCAAAGTCCACCAACTGCTCCACAAAGGCAAGGTCAATGGCTTCCCTGCCGTAGAGTATGGTATCCATCCCCTTTACCTTCACCTTGAACCGCCGGTCGTCCATCCTGCCGGCGGGCATTGGCTTTCTTTCGGTCATACCACCGAAGGACCCTGCGTTTTCCTTGTGCCTGGCAGCCCTATTTGCTGCCGCAATCTCCCTTGCCCTGTCGGTAACATCCAACGGGCGATAGTTATCCATCATGACAACGCTGTCGGCCACCTCGAAATAATCCCCGGAGCCCCCCACCACCAGCACTGTCGATACTCCTCTTTCACTGTAAAGCTGCCTTATCCTGTCTATGAAGGGTGTTATGGGTTCCTTGTCCTTTGCCACCAACTCCTGCATCCTGCCGTCGCGTATCATGAAGTTTGTGGCACTGGTGTCCTCATCCAGAAGCAGTGCTCCCGCACCAAGCTCCAGCGCTTCTATAATGTTGGCCGCCTGGGAGGTGCTTCCGCTGGCGTTCTGGGTGGAGAATTCCACTGTGTCATCGCCGTTGGGAAGGTTGTTTATAAAGGGGGATATGTTAACCTTTTCCACGTTCCTGCCGTCCTCCGCCCTTATCTTCACCGCATCGGCACAGGTTACGACCAATTCCCTTCCATCCCCGGGAATATGGTTATATACTCCCCTTTCCACCGCCCTTAAAAGCGTGGATTTGCCGTGGTATCCTCCTCCCACTATGAGCGTTACCCCTCCCTTGATGCCCATGCCCCTGACCGTACCCCGGTTTGGAAGTTCAATCTCCACTTTCATGGAGGATGGTGAAACAAATGGGATCGCACCGTCCCTCATCGGCCTTTGGCTTATTCCGCTTTCCCTGGGCAAAACCGACCCGTTGGCTATAAAGCACACAATGTCCAT
>CAZGUG010000016.1:28480-31739 GCA_964529035.1 uncultured Clostridium sp. | reverse complement strand
AACCCTATCCTTCTGGACCGGCCGTCAAACAGCTCATTTGGAAAACCCGCAGTTTTCTGGTCAACCCTTATTCTTATCCTTGACGGTGACGCGAAGGGGTCTCCCTGCACATAGTCAATAAACAGCGTAAAATTCCTTATTCTATATGTACCGGCAAGGTCCTTGTAAGCCTTGTACCCCTTACCGTCTATCCTTGACAGTATACCTTCTAGTTTTTTCTCGCCCATTAAATCCACTCCTTAAAAATTGCACTGTCTTTGTAATAGCTGCATTTGACTTCCTATACAGTTAGCCTTAACCACAGTTTATTATTTTATCACACTAAAGGGTATTAAAAAAGCGGCTCGCGCCGCTTTTTATTAGGTCAGGGGACACACCGCCCTTTGAGGAAATTCTCTGCTTCGGTATGTCCCTTATTCGTTTCTACCTGCCAAAACCCATACCGGGACCTCTTCCGGGACCCCTGCCCTGACCGTTTTGCAGCATATTCGGTTTTCTTCCCTGTCCATCCCGACTCATATCGTTACTCTTTCCAAAACCGTTCTGGGCCATATCTTCTCTTTTACCTTCGCCGTCCCGATCGCCGCCATATCTCATACCAAAACCGGCGCCGTAACCCTGGCCGCAAAGACCCCTTGTCTCATCACCGCAGAATGTTCCAAGCCGCTGCTCTATCTCGTCGGCCTCTTCCCGGGTGAGGTATCCTTCCTCAACCCTCTGATCCAGGATAGCCTTCTTTTGAGCCAGCATCTGCTGCCTGAACTCGTCAAGTTTGTCATAATCCTCGGCTATCTTGCCGTAGGGCTTACCTTCCAGCCTTTGGTCACGAAGGTCTTCCGCCGGCTCTCCGGATATTCCTGATAATATTTCCACCGGGCTTTTAAACTCCGAAGCCAGTGCCACTCCGGCCGTTGTAAGTACCACCGCAGCCACTGCCAGTGCCATAACCCTTGCTAAGTTTTTCATTCCAACCACCCTCCTTTAACCGGTTTGTGGTTTTATTATAAAGGATAAATGTGATAGAACTGTGATGGAATAATGAAAAAACCTTTAAATATCACCGGGTATCCAGTTGAAACCAAAAGGTTGTACCCTTACCGATGATACTGTTTACGCCAAATTTCGCTTTGTGTGCTTCAAGTATGTTTTTCACTATTGCCAGCCCAAGTCCTGTACCCACAGCCTTTCTGCCCTCCGACTTGTCGCCCTTGTAATATCTTTCCCATATATTATCCAAATCCTTGTCGGCTATACCACTGCCGGTATCCGAAACCTCAACCCTTACCGCATTTTCCTTCGGTTTTACCCTTACCGTTACAATGCCTCCCGACTTGCTGTAGTTGAAGGCGTTATTTATGAGATTGTACAGTACCTGTTCAATCCTTGCTTCGTCCGCCTGTACTAAAACTCCTTCGTTATTATCACAGGCTATTTGGATGCCGGTTTGTGCGCTTAGTATATCGTACCTCTTTACCACACCGTCAATGGTTTTGGAAAGGTCGAAGGGGGCCGTATCAAGGGAAATACTGCCCGACTGCATCCGTGACAAATCGAGTATATCATCGACTATAAGACCGAGCCTTTCGGATTCTTCAATTATTATTCCAAGCTGTTCTTCCCGCTTGTCCCTATTATCACCGGATACATCCCTGACTGTCTCGGCATAACCCCTTATCAGGCTCAACGGTGTTCTAAGTTCATGGGATACATTGGCGATAAAATCGCGCCTTATCTGTTCTGTTTTTGAGAGCTCTTCTCCCAGGTGATTTATCGCCCCCGACAACCTGCCAATCTCATCGTCGGATTTTGGTTTCAGCCTCACCTTAAAGTCCCCCGAGGCCATCATGCCGGTGGCCCTTGTAATATCCAGAATAGGTTTTATAAAGGACCTGGACATAATAAAGGACAGAAAAAGGGCAGCACCAAACAAAACCGCGGAAATATATACAAGCTGTTTTTTTAGTATTGCTGCTGTATCCTGTACCGGTGCAAGGGGCATGTTTATAAGCAGCGCACCGAATACTTCACCGTCCCGCATAATTGGTATACCTATAATCATATAACTGCTGTCAAACCTCGGGTGGGTCATTGGCTCGGTAACTACCTTACCGGACATAAGCTCTCTGAAGAAGCTTCCCCTTTGGTAATTATGGCCCATCATTGGCATGCGCATGCCCTGCCCGCTGTTGTATACGGTGTTTCCCCCCGGGTCCAGAAGTTCTACGCTGCAGTTGTAGTCATATACAAAGCTCTCCAGAGCGTCCCGGAGCTCTTCATCATCCAGTTCAGCGATATCCCGGGCAAATGCAATTCCCTTGTTCCTTACCTCTCCCACTCTCTGCTGTGTATAGAAATCCTCCAGAAACACGATCTGGAAGGACCAGAGAAGTATAAGAACCACCACCACAAGCAGCATCATGCCGGCCCACAGCTTTATTGCAATGCTCTTCATTTTGCATCTCCCGCTTCGAATTTGTAGCCTGTCCCCCATACGGTAACTATAAACTTTCTATATTCCCCAAGGCTTTCCCTCAGCATTTTTATATGGGTGTCCACCGTTCTCACATCACCGAAAAAATCATAGCCCCACACTTCGCTCAAAAGCTGCTGACGGGAAAAAACCCTGCTGGAATTTTCGGCAAAAAAGCTTAAAAGTTCGTATTCCTTGGGGGTAAGCGTTACCGGTTTACCGTTTATAGTTACATTCCTCGAATCAAAATCTATTTTAAGCCCGTCAAATTCGACGGTGTTTTTGATACTTTTTTGACCGGGGCTTTGGCTGCGCCGGATTACCGCCCTGCTTCTTGCCAAGAGTTCCCTCGGACTGAAGGGCTTAACCATATAATCGTCAACACCCAGTTCAAAGCCGAAAAGCTTGTCGTATTCCTCGCCCCTTGCGGAAAGCATAATTACCGGTGTCTGGGAGGACTTGCGTATCTCCCTGCACACCGTCCATCCGTCCATCTTTGGCATCATAATATCAAGAATAACCAGGGAATATCTGCTTTTTGCAAATAACTCAAGGGCTTCAATGCCGTTCGCCGCCTGGTCAATGATATATCCTTCCGGCGCAAAATACTCTTTAATCATCTCCCGTATACCGGCCTCGTCGTCCACCACAAGAATCCTTTCCTTAGCCATGTTTTCACCTTCTTCACCATGGTTTTTACTTTCAAGCGGTTTGTTATATAAATATTAACATAAAAAAGTACCCGTAAGCATTTTACCCCAAAATTTCATGCTTTCATCACAAAACGCA
>CAZGUG010000016.1:18120-28380 GCA_964529035.1 uncultured Clostridium sp. | reverse complement strand
TTTTCTATGTTTATTACTGTATGTCCACCCTTCGTAAAACATTTTCTTCTTCCGCCCGCCCCTCCCGGGCGAGGTATTCCCCCGTCATGCTGTGCATAGCCTCAATAAGCTCCCTTACGTTCCTGGCTGCCTGGTCCCTTAAGGGCTCGGGTAACGAATGCACAATTAAATTAAGCGCTTCAAGCTTAAGAGCGATTATTCTGTCCATCAGACTCCTCTCCATACTTTTCACCCCTTAATACAATGTTCAGCCGGTCCTTCTCGAATTTTGCCCCTTTTACGCTGTGACTGCGCAGAGTGCGCGGCAGGACCATGGTGCGTTTAGTCAGCCCCGCCCGGATTATAAGCTCCTCGCCCTTTTGACTTAAAGACAATTCCTTTTTATCCACAAAGGGCATGTATATGGACAGCAGGTAATGGTCTCCTTCCTTATGATACTGCTGGGTACGCTGACGGTAAAACACCGACGTGGGGTCCTCTTTCCCGTAAATGGCATCCCCCAGCCTTTTTAACATCTCGGTTCCGACAACCTCTTTCTCAAACAGCGGTGCACGGAAAATGGGTACCGGATTGAAACTTTCCCTTATCATATCTCCGTATCTGCCCTGTATATCCTTCCAGATTTTAAAGTGCGGGTCTGTTACCTCTCCGGGAATAACCCTGTTTACTATGATAGAATCCACCTTATAGTCATAAAGGTTTAAGTATGTGAAACTGCGCTGTGCTTCCTTCACCACCATTTTTTCCGGGTTCACCACAATCCGTATGCTTGTGGTTTCGCCGTCTGTGAATATCTGTCTCATCTCATCCAGCTGGCGATAAACCTTCTCAAACTCTGCCATCACGTCGTCCCCGGGCACCGGTACCCCCACTAGGGGCTCAACTATAGGCTTTGCAATTTTGGCAGCCTTGCGCTTTATGGGAAACAATTTATCCATCCACCACCGGAACATATCCGGAAAGCTCAAAAGCGCCAGGGTTTCACCGGTAGGAGCACAGTCTATTATAATGACATCAAAGGTGTTTTCCCTGTAATATTTTAGTATTCTAATAAGGCTCATCAGGTCTTCCATTCCGGGAAATACCGTCAGTTCCTCTGTGGTTATATCCTTTACAGCCTTTGAGGTAAAGAGCTTTGTGAAATACTCCTGGACCAGTCCCCAGCCCTTTTCCACCTCATGGGTAATGTCTATCTCCTGTGCCCAGAGGTTGGGCTGAATTTCCTCCGGTTCGGGTGCCAGCCGTCTGTCCAGGCAGTCCCCAAGGCTGTGGGCTGCATCGGCGCTGACCACCAGAGTCCTTAACCCCCTGTCCGCACTCCTTATCGCCGCAGCGGCCGCAATGCTGGTCTTGCCCACTCCGCCTTTCCCTGTATAAAGAATAATTCTCATATTAAAACCTCCCTTTTGAAATCTGTCAAACATATTTCATTTTAAGTATAATTCGCATGTCGTAATATATGTTTAAAGAAACGCCCAGTTTTATGGGCACCGATTCAAATTCTATTCTATATCAATTTTATTTACCGGTGCTGCCTCTTCCCCGCCATGCTCCGGTTCTTTCTCGCTGTTTATAACAGCAATTATTTTTGTGAAAATCCTGTACAAAAGCTGTTTCTCCTCCTCGGTAAGGGCTGATTCAATCTGCTCCAGGTAACCGGTTAGCATATCCCTAAAATACCGAAATACCTCTCTTCCCCTTTCTGTCATGGCCACCACCACTACCCGCCTGTCGATATCGCTTCGCTCTCTGTGCAGAAAACCCTTCTTCACCATACGGTCCACAATACCTGTGGAGGTACTCATTGGTATATTCAAGGCATCACATATTTGGCTCATACTGACTTCCCCGTACCTGTCCACCACCATCAGGGCCATAAGCTCAGTCTTGGAGAAATTCAGGTCCAACTCCAGCCAGTCCTCCGGAAAAAAGAAGGTTTTTAGGTTGTCAACCAAAAAATCGTATAATACGCTGTTAGCCTTCATCAATTATTCCTCCATCGAATATTTCGTTATTCGTAATATATATTATTATAATATCACGGTAATATGTACTCGTCAATAAAAACTTATAAAAATTATTATTGTCATATGTTCATAATGGGGTATAATATAATTATAATCAACAGTTGGCAACAATTAAAGGAGGCTGTCAAAATGCCGACAAGAGACAGAACCGGTCCGCTGGGGACGGCCTTTCGGATAACGCCGATTCGGGAGGTGTATATGAATTGCCCAGACCAAGAAAATGGAGAAAGGTATGCAGCCTGCCTCAGACTGACCTTTTCGGACCCCTCGACATACAGGCTTCTGAAAGCGATCCCATAATAATGACGGTTGACGAATATGAAACCATTCGTTTAATTGACATGGAAGGGATGGTGCAGGAGGAATGCGCTGAAAAAATGAATGTGGCACGTACAACCGTTCAGAGGATTTATAATGATGCCCGTAGAAAACTTGCCGAATTGCTGGTGGACGGCAGAATACTAAAAATAGAAGGCGGTGACTATGAACTGTGCGACCGGTATGAACGCCCTCACGGGTGCAGGCGGTGCTACAGGCACAGGCACGGAAAAGAACTTGAATAACAAATCAAAAGGAGAGTTACGAAATGAGCGAAAATTGTGATCAAAACTGCAGCGCCTGCGGCGAAGAATGCAGTGAAAGAAAAGAAAAACAAACTGATTTTTCAGCAAAACCCCATGAACTAAGCAATATAAAAAAAGTAATCGGCGTAATAAGCGGCAAGGGCGGTGTCGGAAAATCCCTTGTAGCGTCTTTGCTGGCAGTACTGATGAATCGCAGGGGACACAGGACAGCAGTCTTTGACGCGGATATAACGGGGCCCTCCATACCAAAGGCCTTCGGCATTAAGGGCATGGCAGTGGCAGACGAAAACGGACTGCTGCCCACCGAAAGCAGAACCGGAATAGATATTATGTCTATAAACCTGCTGCTTAAAAATGCCACCGACCCGGTGGTCTGGAGAGGCCCTTTGATTTCCAATACGGTTAAACAGTTTTGGACCGATGTGATATGGGGCGATGTTGACTATATGTTTATCGATATGCCTCCGGGTACCGGCGACGTTGCACTGACGGTGTTCCAGTCCCTGCCGATTGACGGTATCATTATAGTTACCTCGCCGCAGGAATTGGTGTCGATGATAGTATCCAAAGCCGTAAACATGGCAGAAAAAATGAACGTACCGGTAATAGGCATTGTAGAAAACATGTCCTATCTCAAGTGCCCCGACTGCGGCAGGGAGATTAAAGTGTTCGGCGAAAGTCATATAGCGGAAGTTGCGAACAGGCACGGGATACAGGTGCTTGGAAAGCTTCCCATTGACCCGAAGATTGCATCCGCCTGCGACAAAGGACTGATTGAAGACTTTGAAGGCGATTGGCTTGACAAAACTGCTGAAATACTGGAAAAATAGCATGCATTCTGGACCCCTCAAGACCAAGGCGGCCGTCGTAAAAGGACGGCCGCCTTCGGTTTTTTATACAAATTTATAAAATATATCCAAATGACGGATATACCTGCCTTATGCGATATGTTATAATTAATTAATAAATACGGAAAATATTGCTATTTAAGGTTGTATGAATCCAAGGGGGAGATTCCGATGAATAACCCGCATAGCTTGGACAAAAAAGACCACATTAAAAAATCCCATAAAAGGTGCCAAAGTTATAGTGTTGATATAGAAAGGGTTTACAGCGGAAAAATTATATATGGGAACCAGCTGTTTGAAAAGTTGGAAGCAAAAAGGGAATTGATAGTCACGGCAGAACCTTTCATGAATCAATTGTATAATTTCGTGAAGGGATCTAACTTCTTTTCGATTCTTACCGATGAAGAAGGCTGCATACTGAGCCTGATCGGAGATGAAGAAATACTCTCAAAGGCCTTTTCCTTCAAAATGATACCCGGTGCGTACATGGATGAAAAAAGCATAGGAACAAATGCAATGGGAACTGCACTGGTGGAGGGCAAACCGGTACAAGTATCGGGAAAAGAGCATTATGTTAAGGTCTACCACCGCTGGACCTGCTCGGCTTCACCAATCAGAGACACTAAGGACAATATTATCGGAACCCTTGATTTAACAGGCTACAGCGAGTCCGTACATTCCCACACCCTTGGTATGGTGGTGGCCGCGGCAAATGCAATAGAAAAAATGCTTGAAATAAAGAAATATGCCCAGGAACTGTCAATGGCAAAGATGTATACCGAAGCTGTCATAGATTCCATAATCGCTGGGATACTTACATCTGACCTGGATGGAAACATTTTAACAGTTAACCGATATGTCGCCGATATGTTCGGCTACAATACCGATGAGATGAAGAAAATAAAAATATGGAACCTGTTTGAGGGATGGGACAGGGTAAAAGCAGCCAGCCTTTCCGGGCAAAGTGTTATGGATGAGGATGTCTTTGTAAATGCCAGGAAAAATAAACTCCAGTTCAACTTATCTACCTATCCTATTCTTGACGGTGAGCAAAACTTAAAGAATATCGTTTTAGTGTTCAAGGAAGTGAAAAAAATAAGAAAGCTTGCCAACAGGATTATGGGACGCCAGGCTATATATACCTTTGATAAGATAATTGGCAAAGACAAAAAGTTCCTTCAGATAATAGAGTTTGCCAGGAAGGTGGCAGACAGCGGTTCGAATATCCTGATAATGGGTGAAAGCGGTACCGGCAAGGAGCTTTTTGCACAGGCAATACACAACTGCAGCAACAGGCGGGATGAACCCTTTGTCGCAATAAACTGCGGCGCCATACCACGAAACCTAATTGAGGCGGAATTATTCGGATATGAGCAGGGTGCTTTTACCGGGGCAAAAACCGGCGGACACCCGGGGAAATTTGAAATTGCAGACGGAGGAACGGTCTTTCTTGATGAAATAGGAGAAATGCCGTTGGATTTGCAGATCAGGCTGCTCAGGGTTATTGAAGAGGGTATTGTAAGCCGGGTCGGAAGCATTAAGAATACAATAGTCAATGTCAGAATTATTGCTGCCACCAATAAAAACCTTTATGCCGAAGTAAAAAAGGGGAATTTTCGCAAGGATCTGTTTTACAGGCTAAATGTTTTGCCGATACGGCTTCCGCCTTTGCGTGAAAGAAAAGAGGATATTCCCCTCCTTTTTGAATTTTTTATGACAACCAAATCGAAAAAAATGAACCGGAGAAGCGTGAAAGTCCCTGATGGTTTCATGGAATCCCTGCTGGAATACGAATGGCCGGGAAATGTAAGGGAACTGGAAAACCTAGTGGATTGGATGATAAACACCGAGAGCATTCCGGATGCTATTGGCAATGGAAATAACGTCTTACCAGAAAATGCTGGGGTACCATTCAGTATAATGGCCCAGGAAGCTGCAGTCCTGGATGAAGAAGGAGCATTCAGCCTCTCGGCTGCCGAAAAGCAGCACATAATTAAGGTACTAAAACTTTGCAACGGAAATATAAGCAAAAGTGCAAAAGTGCTGGGAATAGGCCGAAATACCCTCTATAGGAAAATCAAAAACCACCGAATAACCAACCCCATTTCGGAACAGTGTTCCGAGATGTAACAGGGTGCCGGCAGCTTCTGTGTTTCTATATGGAACAGGCTGCCGTACAATGCTTCCAAACTCCCTCGAAACCCCTCGGTTTCGGGGGAGTTTTGTATTGGCATGAACCTTGCTTGATACTCTTTTTAATAAAACTATTAGGAGGTTTGCCATGAACGGTTTTAATGGTAAGATTCTAAGGGTAAATTTAAGTAATATGACAATTAAGGCCGATCCACTGAACGAAAGTGAAGCTCATAAATATATCGGCGGCAGAGGATTGGGGTCAAAAATACTGATGGATGAGGTTGATCCAACTGTTGACGCTTTGAGCCCGGACAACAAACTAATCTTTGTCACCGGCCCCCTTACCGGTACCAATACCCCCACCGGTGGCAGATACATGGTGGTTACTAAATCTCCACTTACCGGCACCATTGCATCTTCCAACTCCGGGGGTTACTGGGGTGCCGAACTCAAGATGGCAGGGTATGACGCTATAGTCTTTGAGGGAAAAGCCTCATCGCCTGTCTATCTGAACATTTCCGACGACAAGGTGGAACTGAAAAACGCTTCCCATCTCTGGGGCAAGGTCGTTTCGGACACCACCCATGCGCTGGAAAAGGAACACGGGGAAAAGGTCAGGGTTGCAGCTATTGGCCCGGCCGGTGAAAAGCTTTCAAGGATAGCAGCCGTTGTAAATGACGTGGGCAGGGCCGCAGGCCGTTCGGGCGTAGGTGCTGTTATGGGTTCCAAAAACCTTAAAGCGATTGTAGTAAGGGGAACCCAAAAGGTTAAGATAGCCGATCCTGAGAAGCATAAGGAAGTTTTCTCGGTATGCATGGAAAAGATAAAAGAAAACGGGGTTACCGGCCAGGGCCTTCCGACCTATGGCACCGCCGTACTGGTAAACATTATAAACGAAAACGGTGTATTCCCTACCAATAATTTTCAATTGGCAGCCTTTGATAAGGCCGAAGAGATAAGCGGAGAAACCCTTGCCGAGAAATATCTGATAAAGAAGGACCCCTGTTTCAGGTGCCCAATAGCCTGCGGAAGGTACTGCAAGGTGGAAGATATTGAAGGCTGCGGCCCGGAATACGAAACCATCTGGGCTTTCGGTTCCGACTGCGGGGTATCCAGCCTGCCTGATATTATTAAGGCAAACTACTGGTGCAACGAGATCGGTGTGGATACCATCTCTGCCGGTGCAACAATAGCGGCAGCCATGGAATTGTATGAGAAGGGCTATATTAAACAAGCTGAGCTGGAAGGAGGGCCGGAACTTACCTGGGGAAATGGCGATGCAGTCGTTGAATGGACAAAAAGAATGGCCTCCGGTGAAGGACTGGGTGCCAAACTGGCCCAGGGCTCATACAGGCTTTGCGAAACGTATGGTGTACCTGAGCTGTCCATGACGGTCAAGAAGCAGGAACTGCCGGCTTACGACCCCAGGGGCATACAGGGCCATGGAGTACAATATGCCACTTCCAACAGGGGCGGATGCCATGTAAGGGGTTATATGATTTCTCCTGAAATCCTGGGGCTCCCTGAAAAACTTGACAGGCTAACACTGGAAGGCAAACCCGAATGGGCAAAAATATTCCAGGACTTCACCGCGGCCATAGACTCTTCCGGTCTCTGCCTGTTTACTTCCTTCGCATTGGGTGCCGGCGACTATGCTGCTCTCTATAACGCCGTTTGCGGGACTGACCTGACCGGGGATGAGTTTATACAGGCCGGAGAAAGAATATGGAACCTTGAAAAGCTGTATAATTTAGCAGCCGGTATCGACCCGGCTCAGGATACTTTGCCAAGAAGACTGTTGGATGAGCCAATACCCGAAGGCCCGTCAAAGGGATGGGTACATAAATTAGACCAGCTTCTACCCCAATACTATGAGGTCAGGGGATGGGATGCCAGCGGAATACCTACCCAGGAGAGACTTAAACAGCTCGGTATAGATGGCTGATCCATATGTAAATTACAGAAATCAGGTAATGAACACCATAGAGTATCATAAAGGCTTCGAAATGAAGTCTTTATGATACTCTGATTGAAATGAAGCCAGGTTGTACGTTAAATTAACCGGGAAGGTTGATAATATGACACTAAAAAAGCTCTATTTGGAACTTACCAACAAGTGCAACCTAAACTGTTCCATTTGCTACAGGCGCTCCTGGAATGAAGAGCCGACGGACATGAGCTTGGAGTTGTTTAACAAGATAAAAAAAGAAATAGGCGGCATAAACAGCTTAAAATCGATTGTCCTGGGCGGGATTGGTGAACCCACCTGTGCTCCCCTTATATATGAGGCCATAGGAGCCCTTGGACATTACCACCTGACTCTGACTACCAATGCCATGGATATGAATGATGAACTGCTGGATTTGATTGTCCGAAGGGTAAACCTCGTCATGGTTTCCATTGATGGTTTGCATGAAAACTTTTCGAAGATCAGAACCGCAAATCTGGACGCCGTTATTGAAAACATGAATAGAATCAATAGATTGAAAGAAAACGCCGCAAAAAGCTCTCCGTTTGTCGGAATCCAATTTGTCCTTTCCAGGGATAATGCAGATGATATTAGCAGGATGATTGACCTTGCCGCCGACGTGAAAGCCCATTTGCTTGTGCTTTCGAATTTACTGCCGCAAACCAAGGAAAATGCGGAGAAGATATTATACACCCGGTATGAAAACAGACATGGCAAGCTTTTGTTTGACAAGGCGTTAAAGTATTCCTTTAAAAAGGGTATTAAGCTGGTGCTTCCAAACTTTGAGTTAAAGACGGAGCGAAGATGCAGCTTTGTTGAAGACGGAGCGGCCTTTATCGATGCATGGGGCGAGATGGTCCCCTGTTACAGGCTCTCACATACATATAAGGAATATGTATTTGACCGGGAGAAAACCGTTATTAAGAATTCCTTCGGCAGCTTGCACGAAAATCACCTCATAAGCATTTGGGAAAGCAGCCGTTACAGTCATTTCCGGTCTGTCGTCAGAAATAACCGATACCCTTCATGTATTGACTGTGATTATGTGGAAGGGTGTGACTTGGTTAAGGATACATATTATGATTGCTATACCCAAAGTCCTTCCTGTGCCGATTGTCTTTGGGCCAGAAAATATATAATTTGTCCTTAGGGAGGCCAATTATGAAAATAGAAATTCGGTTGTTCGCTACATTAAGAAATGAAAGGGGAAAGGCACTGGACATTGAAGTGGAGCAAAACTCATCGGTGGGAACGGTACTGGACCTGCTCCAAATCAGGCAGGAGGATGTGGCTCTTCTTCTTGTCAACGGCAGAGACAGCAGCCTTGACGCACAGCTGGCTGAGGGAGACGTCCTTTCGCTGTTTCCCCCGGTAGGAGGAGGGTAAACCTACCGTCATCCACGTACATCTGTGCCAGCCCGGCATGGGCATCGCTGTCGTAGCTATCCCAGCACATGGTAAGCCACTGCCGATGAAGCTCCGCCGCCCTTTGGGCCGTTTTACCCGCCGGGTCGCCTTCTTTAAAAGCCCGGGCCAGTGTCTCCTTTACCTATACACCTTTACGTAACGTCAATGTCAAGGGGTTACCACAGGTTTATGCCTTTTTAAAAGCCCAGGTAGAACATGTAGAAGGATAGTAGCAAAATGGCCCCGCCCATTGCAATTTTGAATATCTGCCCCAGCCTGCCCAGCCGCTGGGATGATGCCAGCCCGTTCGCAAGCCCCACCGAGGTGCCGACGGCAAGCATCAGAACACTGTGCCCTACCGAGTATAAAAACAAAAGCAGCATGCCCCACATTAGGCTTCCCCTCTGCGCAACCATTGCCAGCAGTACAACCAATACCGGTGTAGCACAGGGAGATGCAAAGACCCCGCCCAGCATACCCAATACCGCAGCACCGGCATAACCCTTACGCGCACTTTTGGCCACCATGGGCACCTGCGGTATTACGTTTATTATATCCCACATCTGCAGTGCCATAAGCGCCATAAGGGTCCCGAGAAGGATATACCACCACGGCCCGGTACCGCTTAAAAGCTTTCCGAATACCGACGCCAAAGTCCCCAGTATCGTAAAGGTAACCGCCATTCCGCCGCAGAACGCCAGCGAATACCTGAAGGCCCTTTTTGTATCATCGCCGGCGTAACCGCCTACATACCCGATTACAAGGGGTATACTTGATAGGGAGCACGGAGTGAAAGAAGTAAGAACCCCCGCAGCAAGCGCCAGCAAAGGGGCAATCCAAACGCTGCCGGATATCAGTTCTCCTAAAATACTCAGCCACCTGTCAATCATTCCACACCAAGCTCCTCAAATACCCTTATAATATCTTCTCTGGACAAAAAACCTTCATGGTATACATGGGGCGTACCTTGGCTGTCAAAGAAAAACTGTGTCGGAATAAGCGTTATGCCAAACCCTTCCGCGGCCTTGGGGTTTTTTTGTATGTCAACAAACTTTATAACCGTCCTGCCCCGGTATTCTTTGTTAAGGTCCTCCAGTATGGGCGCCATCTCCCGACACGGTGCACAGTAGTCGGCGCCAAAATCAATCATAACCGGCATGCCGTGGGACAAAATCTCTTCCAGGTTGAAATCTTCGGTAGCATCAAGGGCAAATTCGGACATGTCTCCCTCCTCGGTGCCGCCGTCCGGCAAAAGATTTTTATAGGCCCATATGCCGAAGATAACCGCC
>CAZGUG010000016.1:0-18020 GCA_964529035.1 uncultured Clostridium sp. | reverse complement strand
CTTATTCCTTTGCAAAATCGTCAAAATAGCCCTGCACAAGGACTATCGGTGTTCCCTTGTCCCCGCTGCCGCTGGTCAAATCACAAAGGCTGCCCAGCAGGTCGGTCAGCTGTCTTGGTGTTGTGCCAAGGGATTCGTCCCTGCCCAGCAGGTTATTTCCCTTCTGCCTTATCCTGGCTTTAACGGCTTCTGCTTTTTCACTGCCTTCAAGTTCGTTAAAGTCATTATCGGCAATATATTTAATCTTTATTTCGCTGGGAGTGCCCCTTAACCCGTCGGTATAGCCCGGGGATACCACCGGGTCCGCCAGTTCCCATATTTTGCACTGCGGGTCTTTGAAGGCTCCGTCGCCGTAAATCATTACTTCAACATGTTTGCCTGTTTTTTCAAGTATTGCCCTTTGAACATCATCCACCACTGTCTTGCAGCCCCGCGGGAAAAGCTTCACCTTGTCCTCGGTAGCTTTATTGGAGCCCAGCAGTCCGAATTCCGGGTTGTATCCGCTTCCGTTTACGGATTCCGTCAATATATCGTCCAAACCATATACGGTTTTTGCTCCGGCAGCTTTTAATACTCTCTTGGTCCTGTGCCTGGTATGAATATCGGCTGTCAGGACTTCCTTTGTATAGTTCAAAGCTGCTGTGGGATTGTTTGCAAGGTAAATTTTAATATTATCATTGACTGCAGTATCTTTATAATGCCTGACATAGTCAACACCGGTAAAGGGATGCGCAACATTGTCCCCGAACAGTTTTCTGTATTTGTCTTCACTGAGCACATCGGTATAGGGGTTTATTCCCGCCTGGTCCATAATTTCAAAATCCATCAGGGGGTTTCCAATCTCGTCGGAAGGATACTTCAATAACAGGTATACTCTTTGAGCCCCCATGGATATCCCCTTAAGTACCATTGAAAACCTGTTTCTGCTGAGAATCGGAAATATAACGGCTATATCTCCCGTGAACTTCCTCTTCACATCATAAGCTATATCTTCCAACGAAGCATAATTACCCTGGGCCCTTGCAACAAAGGATTCCGTTATACCTATAACGTCTCTGTCCTCCAGGCCAAAGTTTCCCGAAGCCATAGCCGCGGTAACGGAATCAACCACTGTTCTGGCCGGGTCATCACCCTCCTTGATAATCGGTGCCCTGATACCTCTTACTGTAGTACCTACCGTTCTGACCATGTTTTTCCCTCCCTGTGTGGAAAGCGTCTTCTTTTTTTCAACCTTTTACTTAAGATAAAAACAGTATTTCGCCAGTAAATAGTATACCAGTAATTTATGTTTTTTCACAGTAATAATTTACCCGCCGGCCGTCCCGGTTAAACTTTATGGATTGGTATATCCAAAAAAACAGTCATGCCAGCCCTTGCAGACAAAAAAGCAAACGGCCCCACCCCTGTGGAATCCAGGGTTTGGGCCGTCGGGTCAAGCCTCCAGGGCATGTGCCCCGCGTCCACGCTTTTTTGCTCGTTTTGCTCTGCTTCCATGTCCACCGACACTTTAACCTGTGATACGCCTAATGGTTTTTCATCGGCGGAGGGCATCTCAAGGGCACCCCCTGCCAGGCCTTCCACAAACCTAATCAATACTTCCATCCGGGCATCCCCTATCACGGCGTACTCGTACCCGTCCTGCCGCCAGCGTATAGAGCTTATTCCGGCCATACCGGCGTAGGGTCCGCCGCCTGCCAGTATCCCCTGCTCCTTTTGAACCGGTGACTGGACCTCTGCGGGGCTGCCGTTCACCTCTGCAAATACTGCGGTGGAAGCCCGCTTAAACTCACCGTCGGCTTTGCCCTGGACAATCACAACCCTGGTGTCCATATCCCTGGCGGTATAATATATCTTAACAAGCCCCGTACCGGGTATTATGGCTGTCCCTTCCCGGGTAAATTCTGTCGGTACATTCACCGGCACCCGGGGGTTAAACCCAACGGCTTCGCCGGCTTCCTGCATGCTGCTAACCAGTTGTTCCGGGTTATTGTCAATCTCGTTGTAGCCATCCGGCACTTCCAATACCAGCAGCTCACCGGGTATTGCATCGCCAAAGTCAATATTTGTATAGGTGACGGTGTACTGCAGCGCCCGGTACTGCATCACGCGGACAGCCGATTCCGTTTTACCCATCACGCCCGCTGTCCGGGACACCGAAAACCCCTTAATAATCCTTAACTCTATCACGCTGCGCTGCTCCTGCCCAAGCCTTCTCAGCGCATCTTCTATTACAAGCCGCTGCCCGGCGGCAGCGCTTGGATCCTCCATTGCAATCTCCAGCGGGTTTACAGCTTCCAAATCCACCTCAGCCCCTATGCGTTTACTTTTGCGCCACCGGTCCCGTATCACGTTTAATGCCGTGGTTTTCAGATAGGCAGTATATTTTTCAGGCCAACTGTCCCATTTTCGCCAGCGGGACAACGCTTTAACATAGGTCTCCTGGGTTATATCCTCCGCCTCCTGTCGGTTTTGGACCCTGGAATACACATAACGGTACACCGTCTCCCACGTTTCACTGCAAATCCTATCTATGGACTTTTCCTGATTCTTTTTTGTTTTTTTGTACTTGCTCGTATCTGGCATAACTCTGTTTCCCTTCTGTCCCGGCCGGGGTACTGTAGGACGTGTTCCCATCCATCTATATTAACGCCAACACTGCCGGAAATGTTACAGGAAAAATCTGGGGACGGCTTCATTGATACCCTCAACAAAACCGTCCCCGGTCATTTTACAAAACCTGTAGGCGTTCCTGCCTATTCTTTGACATTCTTGAAGATTAGCCATACACACAGCACCGCCGTCAGGGTTATTACAGGAATTATCACCAGTGGAGGTCCCACCTTCACTCCAACCATGCTCATTCCTACCATCTTTGCCGCA
This sequence comes from uncultured Clostridium sp., assembly GCA_964529035.1. Classification (GTDB taxonomy): domain Bacteria; phylum Bacillota; class Clostridia; order Ch29; family Ch29; genus CAZGUG01. Next base: position 15,140 of record CAZGUG010000016.1, on the reverse strand, counting down.
AGGGCTGTCATAAGTATGCTCAAAAACACCATGTATACCGGCACCAGCAAGTACCCGAAGGGCCTTCTTTTAATGAGCAGCACCCCGGATACAAAGGCTGCCGGAAGTAAAAGCCCCAAATCCATTCCCTGGACAATCAAAGTGGTATAATGCTCCACCTCCACCGGTATTGTGCCTTCTACCAGCGGCGGAACCACGATGCCGAGCCACAGGGCGGCAATTGCCAGCGAGTTGAAAATAAGGAAACCTCCTATAAACCGCACAGGCAATTTTTCGCTGAAGCGGGCGGCAGTATTATCCCTGTGCAGGGACAGCAAAACCAGTATAAATGCAAAAAAGCTAAGCCCGGTAAGGGTAACGTACACCAGGAAGAATTCGTTATACATACCCATAATCATATAGAAAAGGTATGTAACCAGGAAATATCCTAGGGTACCCGCAAGCAGTATCCTGCCCTTGAAAAGGCCCCTGCCGGACAGATGCAGCGAAATCAACAGCACCGGTATACCAAGACCCAGTGTCACCACGTCCTGGGCAATACCCTGGGGCGCCACCTCCATCGACATGTGCCTGTATATCCCCCTGCCGTATATCGTAACAGTGCGGCCGCGGACCGTCTCATGTTCAAAGGGCCCCGGGCCTTCACGCGAAAATATTCCAGTCGTCGCTGCCGCCAGCGACAGTAATACTATGAATGAAACCAGAATGCCAATTGTTCTTTTGTACTTCATGATAATGTTTTGCCTGCCTCCTGTAAAAGTCTTTACAATGTCAGCCTATGCATCGTTCATAAGCTGTGCAAACTTGTCTATATTCTCCCCCAGTATATTGGATACATCCCTGTTGGTTTTGGCCACCTTTTTGATAATCATACGGTACACGGGATTCATCTTTTTGAATACAAATTCCCCTCCAAAGTAATCGACTGCAGCAGCAGCCTGCAATAATTCCTGCGGGAAAACGCTTTTCAGTTCGTCTTCCGCATCCTTTCCCTCCGCCATACAGCATATAAAAAGGCCTAACTTTTTGGCTTTAAGCTGATCGATATTTTTTGTGCAGAAATCGCTTACCCGTTTTTGAATTTTGCCCATATATACCGACCCTCCGATGATAACCCTGTCGTACCGGGAAAGGTCCGCCGGCTTACCGGCTTTCAGGTTGAAAAGGTCCGTCTCCCCCGACAGCTTCTCCGAAAGGACTCTGGCACACTTTTCGGTGCAGCCGTACTTGCTGGAATACGCTATCAGTGTTTTCATTTTTTCACCTCCATTTATCAAATATCAGGTGTCCGACCGGAACCTGCCTCGATACATCCGCATAAGGATATCGGCAAAACGGTTGTCCCGCCTTAGCCGGACCGCTTTATGCAGGCACAGTTCATGACAGCACATGCACTCGATACAAATGCCGTAATCTATTATTTTGGTATCTCTGTCAATGGCTCCCACCGGACAGCTTTCGACGCACATGTTGCAGTGTTTGCAAAGGGCGGTATTTATTTTCGGCCTTGCCCTCAAAAAATCTATTAGTTTCACCATCAGTTCATAGTTGCCGCGCCTGTAGCTTTTGTATCTTTTGGGAAGCTTGAACCCCTTAAGGCGGGGCGGGCTTTTGTAATCCCCGGCAATCTCGATTTTTTTAAAATCAGATTCCCCTACCCCCTTCTTCCGGGCACCTTCCATAATTGGAATATCATCAATATCCAAACCAATCATTGCAGCCGCTGTAACATCCAGCGCAAGGGGATCTGTCCCCATCAGGATTTTCCCTGCATGAAAAATACGTCCTGCAGTCGGCCCCTCTCCATGCATGGCTTCTATTCCGTCCATAATATGCAGCCCAACCTTAACAGCCCTGTGAATATCGGCAATCACCAGCCCCAGGTCCTTAGGACTTGGAGCCATCCGATGGTAATCGGCTTTTTTCAGGCCGGGTATGCAGCCAAACAAATTTTTGACGGCACCGGTAAATATTCCCGCCGAATGGGTTTTGAACTTGGGCATATTTATCACCAGATCAGCTTCAAACATAGGCTTCGCGATGTACATATTACCTGCACTGTCTGCAGAAGCTGCCGCCTCTACTACGCCTTCCCTGTCAAAATTTTTTATGACCGCACCCTCTTCCCCGGCTACCCTCTCAAGGCCCGAAACAACAAAGCTTTTAGCGGTAGGTGACATGCCCGCTATAGCTCCCCCGGAGCTGTCGCCTATCCAGACAATACATCCCCGCTCTTTCAAAAGCTGTACCACTGCCCGCACAAACTCCGAGTGTGTGACTGCGGCCGAATTGGAAGGCTTAGGCCCAATCAGGTTAACCTTAAGAAGCACTTTCATCCCCGCTTTCACGAACTGTTCCCATCCGCCCAGAAGCTCCATCCCGGCATTAATCCGGGCCTTCATCAGCCCAGGGCTGTAATCCTCGCAATCCTTAACGATAACTCTGGTCACCTTATTGCCCTCCCTTTTGTAAAACCGGCATGCTACTATACTAGTATAACCTAAATCAAGTCCCGACAGAAGATGCTTTATAATTTTGGAAGAAGGAGAATCATACACTGCAGCGAATTACTTAAAGGTATGCCGTATTGTCAGTCATTGATCTAGGAGGATACATAATTATGGTTACAAAACAAACAGTATTTCGCGGAACAAACAAAGCAGTCAGGTTAATTTTGAATCTGTTAAAGTACATAATCCCTTCCATATTTATAATGAAGATACTGGAACATTCCGGGTGGCTCCTTAAAATCTCGGACTTTTTTGCACCCTATATGGCCTATATCGGCCTGCCGGGGGAAGGGGCCCTTGTGCTCATGTTCGGACAGGTTACAATCTTCAGCGGCGTTGCTGCAATGACAATACTGAACCTTACTGCAAAACAGCTGACTATAATGTGCACTGTTATGAGTATAAGTCATGTGCTGGTATTGGAAACTGCAATAATTACCAAGAGCGGCGCCAACGGCCTTTTAAATGCAGCTTCCAGGATTGCCGCTTCGGCGGTTACGGGTTTTGTACTTAATTTAATTATTCCGGGGGTCTGATTATGGATTGGTCCAAGGTTTTTCTGGAAACCCTTATTTCGAGTTACTCAACCATATCAAGAATAGTACTTATATTTATCCCTTTGATTGTGCTTATTGAATGCATGAAGGACATGGGCTGGCTTAATAAAATTGCCGACCGTTCCCACGGCTTTACAAGGCTACTCGGGTTGCCGGGGGAATCTGCCATTGGGCTAATTGTGGGAATCTTCACCGGAGTAGTACTCAGTTCGGGGGTTATTATGGAGATACAGCAGGAAATCAACATGACCAAAACCCAGATGAATGTGCTGTTTTTGTTCATAGGGATATGTCATGGTATTATAGAGGAAACGGTTGTGTTCACTTCAATTGGTGTCAACGGACTGGTGATACTTGCAAGCCGGCTCGCAGTAGCGCTCGTGGCCGCCTTTTTATATATCCGGATAACCAGGACAATCGCCCGCTTCTCGGCCGGTGTTGAGACGGAAGCACGTTAAACCAGGCTGCTATCAAAGCTTTAAAAAAGGGGGAGGATATAATAATGAACAGAAGAACAATTGCCAGAACCCTTGCAAAAGGCCTTGCCATACTTGTTGCTGCATCACTTGTACTTCCCTATCTGCTTCGGGCACTGTCAAGGGGTATGTAAACGGATAATTGGAGCTGACTTATATGAAAGACAAGATTACTTCACTTGTAAAAAGCCTTATAAATAAACTTCTGTCCAGTCTGAAACGCTTCCCTGAAGCGATACTACTGGCCGCTTCGGTGGTGTGCATCTTAATATACGTAAATCACTTTGGCAGAGACCTTACCACCGAAACATCGGATATGCTAAGACGTACTGCCATGGTTCTGGCACTGGGTATACCATTATCCCTGTGCCTTAAAACTATGTTTGAAAGGATACCGCCACTGAAAGGCGCCGTCAGAGCTTATTTTTATGCCGGTGCCGCCCTGGGGCTGCTGCTGTACGGTGTATTTTTGCTGCAGGACTTTGAAATGGTATCCGTTACCAGGTACACAGCCCTCAGCATGGCTTTTTACCTGGCCTTTGCATTCATACCCTATTTTTATAAAAAAGCAAATTACGAGCTCTATGTAATAAAGCTGTTTACCGACTTTTTTATTACTTTTTTGTATGCGGCGGTGCTGTTTTTGGGCCTTTCCGCCATGCTTTTCACGGTGGATACCCTGTTCTCGCTGGAAATATCTGAAAAACTGTATCTCGATATCTGGCTCATAGCGGCGGGCGTGTTCGCCCCGGCGTATTTCCTTGCGGATATACCCGGGCACAGGGAAAAACTATCCCCGGACGGCTATCCAAAGGTCCTTAAGGTGCTTGTGCTTTACATTGTAATGCCGCTTATTATAGCTTATTCCGCCATACTCTATGTATACTTTGCAAAGATAATACTGACCCGCCAGTGGCCCGACGGGATGGTATCGCACCTTGTACTGTGGTATTCAATGGTAGGTGTTTTTGTGCTGTTTCTAATACATCCCCTGCGCAAATCAAACGGGTGGAGCAGCACCTTTACGTCTTACTTCCCCAAATTTGTAATACCTCTCCTGGTTATGATGTTTGTTGCCATGGGCATAAGAATTGATGCCTACGGTATTACCGAGAACAGGTATTTCGTTATTGCCGCGGGATTGTGGGTAACAGGCAGCATGCTTTATTATGCTTTCAGCAGGAAGGTACGCAATATATTTCTGCCGGTTTTACTGGCAGTGGTTGCAGCCCTGTCGGTAACAGGCCCGTGGAGCGCGTATTCGGTTTCAAGGATGAGCCAGAATACGAGGTTTGAAGATTTACTGCAAAAACATGAAATGATAGAAGACGGCGGTATCGTCAAAGCTTCTGAAGACCTGCCGGAAGAAGACAAAAGGGAGATTAGCGCCATCATAAGATACTTCGACCGGTTTCACAGCCTTGAAGACCTCAGGTGCCTGCCCGAAGGCTTTACAACCGAAGAGATGGAGGAATTGTTCGGTTTCGGATATGCTTACGGAAACATAAATCAAAGAAATTATTTTCATTACCGCCTCCCGGATAATCATGCTCTTATTGATATCGGCGATTACGATTATTTCTGCGACTTCAGCATGTCGGGACGCAGCGACTGCTCCGGCACAGCGGGGCACCTGTCGGTATCCTACTTCGCGGAGACAGGAAAACTGCAGATCTTTGACCGGGGAAATGAAATTTACAATGCCGACCTGGTGGAAATTGTGTCGGGTATCCATAAGGGGCTGGATAATGAAAATCCGGTCAGTATAGACGAAATGACGTATGCCGACCGGAATGAAAACCTGGAGGTTCTGTACCTGTTCAAACGGATAAACGGCTGGGAAAACGCTCTGAGCGGAGAAACGAAAATTGAAATAACAGACTTTTTCCTGTTTCTAAAGCCCGCCGTGCCCGTAGAATAAGCCCAGCGTTTCCAGATACGCAAATATTATGTTGATACATCTTCACGGCTGCTTGTCTTTGCCGTATTGTATTTTTCCAGATAACCTGTAACAAAGGCGGTTAAAGGTATTGTCATAATAAGCCCGATACTGCCGGCCAGTGAACGCACTACCTCGGTGGTAATAAAATCCAAATTCAAAACGGAAGACAGGGTATTATCATAGGCAAAGAGTACCAGCAAAAGCGGAATGGATGCACCGGTATAGGCCAGTATCAGGGTATTGCTCATGGTGCCCATTATGTCTCTTCCCACATTCATCCCTGATTTTATTAAATTCCCTGTTGGTATTTTGGGATTCGCATGTTTCACTTCGTCCATGGATGAAGCCACCGACATGCTTACATCCATAACCGCACCTAGAGAGCCGATTATTATCCCGGCAAACAGCAGCCCCTGGAAATCAAATTCGATACCCTGGGGTATATACAAAAGCATTCTTGCTTCCTCGGCACCCATACCGGTTAACCTTGCAACCTTTCCAACCGCCACGGCAATACCGGCAGCTGTCAAAACCCCTCCTGCCGTTCCTATAATCGCCGAGAAGCTTTTGACGGTAACACCGCCAATAAGCATCAGTGTGACCACTGTAGAGATTACCGTAACCACAACCGACAGCATTATGGGACTATAGCCCTTCAGCATATACGGTATGAGAACTTTAAAGATCAAAAATACCATTACTGCAAGGGAGACGGTGGCCTTAAGCCCCTTTATTCCGCCCACAACCAGCAGTACTATAATAAAGGCGGCTGCCAGATAAAAAGCATAAACACTTCTGTCGTAGCTTGTGATATATGCCGCTTCTATACTGCCGTTGTTCACTTCCAGGAAAAGCTCCACCCTGTCCCCTTCTTCAACTATTATATCGTACCCTGGATCATCCATAAGGTGGTTTTCAACATTAAGCACCCGGCCCTTATAGTCCCCCGAAGTTATTTCCACCTCAATTTCCTGCACCGTCAGCGGTATCCCGACGTCTCCAAGGTCGTTTTCTGCGGCTGCATTCTCAATTTTCAGCACTTTCCCCTTTGTTATCACTTCCTCATATCCAGGGTCTTCGCCCGGGTATTCATATCCTGCGCCAAATGCAGCAGTATGAATTAAAAGGACGGACGCCATGACTGCCATAAGTATAATCCTCTGCTTCATAAGTTAAAACAACTCCTCCTTCTGTTCCGGCATACATAACATTCCCGCACGCACTGCAGTCACCGCTGCAGCCTGCGCATTCTCCGGCTTTCACTTCAGATATGCTTTTCCAAAGGGCCCTTGCCGCAAGGTATACGATTATCGCCCCAATTATTATACTCATTATCTGCCCTGTCATATCAATCCTTCCCTTCTATAAAATCAAAAGAACCGTCCCCCTGATTACCCCGAGGAGTCTTCCTCCCTGGTATATTATTATAGATATCGACCATGCCACAAAAAGCTGGTAAAGCACTGCAAAGGCAGTCCACTTCCAGGAAGCAAATTCCCTTTTCATTACTCCTATTACCGCAAAACATGGAGTATACAGCAAAACAAATACCATAAAAGCGTAGGCGGACAGTGCGGAGAAATGCTGTGACAGCGTTCTGCCAAGATGTGTCGAGACCGCTACTGCTTCCCCGGTCAGTTCTCCTATACCGTAAACAACTCCCAGGGTGGCAACCACCACTTCCTTGGCGGCAAGCCCGGTCAGTAGGGCCACCGAAGCTTCCCAGCTTCCGAAACCGTTGGCTTTGAACAGCGGAGCCAACGCCCTTCCTGTTTCCGCCAACAGGCTGTCCGCCATTTCGGCAGGACCGCCAAGATTATAGCTTGATAAAAACCATACCACCACCGACATGGCAAATATTACTGTACCCGCTTTTTGCAGGTACTCCTTTCCCCTGTCCCATACACGAAGCACAAGGCTTTTTATAACCGGCATCCTGTATGGCGGCAGCTCCATAATAAACGGAACTTCTTCTCCCTTAAACAGAGTGTTTTTGAATATAACACCCATTATTACCGCCACCACTATTCCCAGTATATACAGCGAAAAAACAACATTGGTTTCGCTGCCCGGGAAGAATACCGCTGCAAACAAAGCATACACCGGCAGCCTTGCACCACATGACATAAAGGGAGCAATAAGCATGGTAAGTTTCCTGTCCCTGTCATTTTCCAAGGTCCTTGTGGCCATTATCGCAGGTACCGTACAGCCAAAACCGATAATCATCGGGATGAAGGCTTTACCCGGCAGGCCTATGCTCCTCATGGCCCCGTCCATGATAAATGCAACCCTTGCCATATACCCGCTGTCTTCCAGAACCGCTATAAAGAAAAACAATGCGAATATAAGCGGTACAAATGTAACCACCGCACCAACACCGCCTATTATACCGTCAATTATCAAAGATTTGAGCCATCCTGCAGCTTCTATGGCTTCGAGAAGCCCTTCTGTCCACGGTGTCAGCACATTCGCGAAAAATCCGTCCAAAAGGTCTGCAAGGGGCTGGCCCACCCAGGCAAAGGTAAACTGAAACATCAGATACAAAAAGCCTAAAAAAATGGGAATACCCAGCACCTTGTCGGTTACCACACTGTCTATTTTGTCGGTCAGGGTGGTTTTCTCCCCGCCTGCCTTCTTTAGGCATTCACTTAAAAGCTTATCTATGAAATCATACCTGGCCCGAATAAGTTTTTCAGACGCTTCTTCGGTATGCTGGTTTCTGATCTCATCTTCTGCCGATCCATAGTACCTGTCAAAGGCGGTCAGTTTCTTGCCAGCACCCTTTGACATGTCACTGCGGCTTGTCAACTTTTCCAGCAGGGCAGGAATACCGGTGCGTTTTGCAGCCGCAATCGGTATCACGTCGACTCCCAGCATTTCGCTCAATCTTTCATGGTCTATCCTGTAGTGCTTCTTTTCCACTTCGTCTATCATATTGAGCGCCAGCACTACCGGCGCTCCCAGTTCCAGCAGCTGCAGCGTCAGGTACAGCTGCCTTTCGAGGTTTGTGCCGTCCACTATATTGATAACAATGTCGGGCCTGTCCTTACAAATATAATCCTTTGCAATAATCTCTTCCATTGAATAGGCGTTCAAACTGTAGGTGCCGGGCAGATCCACCAGCCTGATATCAAGCCCCTTGAATTTAACCCTTCCTTCCTTCCTTTCCACCGTAACCCCCGGCCAGTTGCCGACGTACTGCCTGGCACCCGTCAAGGCATTAAACAGCGTCGTCTTGCCTGAATTGGGATTACCGGCCAATGCCACCGTCAAACCGGTCATATCTGCACCCCCCTTGATGCCTGTTACATTTTCCTCTGCCCCGGAACTGGTATTCTCCAGCGGGTATATATTCGCCCTCCTCACCTTTACCGATTATTATTCTTCGGGCGCACATGCCATCCAGCATTATTCGCGATGAACGAAATTCCACAATAAAGGGCCCCTTAGGCTGCCCCTTTATTACCTTAATGCCCGATCCTTCCGTCAGCCCTCTTTCCTGAAGCATCCTTCTCAGCTTACAGCCGCCGTTAATTCCCAAAACAATATATTCCTGGCCCGGTTGTGCCATGTCCAGTGTCATGGTTTAAGCCCCCTCATCACTTGCTATGTATGTAACTATCTTTGTTATATATTATTTGTTGTATATTACTGATAATGATTGTCGTTTTCATTATATTGCTAATATACCACATTATCTTTTCACAGTCAATAAACAAGGGAGAGCGCTTTTTCGGTTCAAATCCCGAAAGCTCTCTCCCTTGCTTGAAACTTTTATTTTTTGTCACTTTCCCTGAAAATCCGGTTTTCTTTTTTCAAGGAATGCGGCTACCCCCTCATCTTTGTCCGCCGTGGCACAGGTATAGGCATGAAGATAGGATTCGTGGGCAAGTCCCTCATAAAGCCCGACCTCGGTCGAACGGTTGACCGCTTCCTTGGCACACTGCAGTGCCACCGGAGCCTTTGATGCAAGCTTTGAAGCAAGCTTTTTAACAGCCTCCATCAGTTCCTCCCTGGGCACCACTTGGTTTACAAGACCGATACTGTAAGCCTTATTGGCATCCACGAAATCCCCGGTAAGCACCATCTCCATCGCCCTTCCGAAGCCTATAAGCCTGGGGAGGCGCTGGGTGGCACCGTCCCCCGGTATTATCCCGAGATTAACCTCCGGGGAACCAAACCGGGCTTCCCGGCAGGCCACCCTGAGGGTACAGGCAGCGGCCAGCTCCAGCCCCGCCCCCAGTGCGTAACCGTTGACGGCGGCTATAACGGGGATTTTCATCTCGGCAATTCTGTTTAAAACCTGCTGACGCCTTCTTGTCTGCTGCCTACCCAGTATGAAATCACGCTCCTTAAGCTCGCCAATATCCGCCCCCGCCATAAAAGCCCTATCTCCCGCACCGGTTATTATCAGGACCCTTATTTGGTCATCGCCTTCAACCAGGTCAAAGGCCCTGTCCAATTCTTCAACCAGCGCATTGGAAAGGGCGTTCATCGCATCGGGGCGGTTTATGGTAATGTATGCCAGCACACCCTCTTTGTCATATTTTAGTAGTTCAAACATCGCATTCACCTCCCGGTTATACAAACGCCTGTACTCCCAGCTCCAGGTTGCCGATTATTAGCTGCTGTATCTGGGAAGTACCTTCGTACAGCGTATTTATACGGGCATCGCGGTATATTCTCTCCACCGGGTATTCCCCGGAGAAGCCATAGCCGCCGAATACCTGAATGGCCTTGTAGGCCACCCTGTTTACCATTTCACTGCAGTAGTACTTGGCCATGCTGACTTCCATGGTGGACCTTATACCTTTGTTCTTCACGTGCCCCGCCTTGTAGACCAACAGCCTGCCGCATTCGATGTCCACCTTCATATCGGCAATAAGCTGCTGTACCAGCTGGTGCGCCGCAATGGGCTTTCCGAACTGGATTCTCTCCTTAGCGTATTTTTTAGCATGGTCCAGAGCCGCCTGTGCGCTTCCCACACAGCCGGCGGCTACCGTATAGCGCCCGTTGTCAAGGGTGGCCATTGCTATCTTGAAGCCTTTGCCCACCGTGCCCAGTACGCTTGATTTTGGTACCCTTACATTGTCCAGTATTATTTCGGCGGTGTTGGAAGCCCTAAGGCCCATTTTGTCGTGTATATCCCTTGTAGAAAAACCGGGGGTATCCTTGTCAACCAGAAAGGCCGTTATTCCCCTTGCTCCCGCATTTTTGTCGGTTTTTGCAAATATAAGGGCCACGTCGGCAACTCCGGCATTGGTAATCCACATCTTTCCTCCGTTCAATACGTAGCAGTCACCGTCCTCTACTGCAGCGGTGGCCATTGATGCGGCATCACTGCCCGAATCGGATTCGGTAAGACCGAAACAGCCAAGTATTTCTCCGGAAGCCATGCCGGGAAGATACTTTTTCTTCTGCTCGTCGGTACCGTAGGCCGCTATTGTTTTTGCCACCAGCGAAACCTGTACCGAGTACATTCCTCTTATAGACGAGCAGCCTTTGCCCAGTTCCTCGGCCACTATGGCATGGCATATGTTGTCAAGGCCGCTGCCGCCGTATTCTTCCGGAAGGGCGGTGCCGAATATGCCTAACTGTCCCATCTTTTTAACCGCATCCCACGGGAAGACCTCTTCCTTGTCCCACTGGGCGGCATAGGGTGTAATCTCCTTTGAAGTAAATTCCTCCATCATACCCTTTACGGCTTCCTGTTCGGGTGTATAATCAAAGTTCATGTTTTCACCTCCAAAAGTTGTGTTGGTTTACAGCCTTGTTGGGACCGGCGGGTCCTGGCTGTAATCGTAAAATCCTTTTCCTGTCTTACGGCCAAGATATCCCGCCGCTGCCATTTTTTTAAGCAGGTAACAGGGCCGGTACCTCGCGTCCCCCAGCTTATTGTACAGCGTTTCGGTTTTTGCAAGGTGTATGTCTATACCGATAAGGTCTATAAGCTGCAGCGGCCCCATTGGCTGGTTTGCGCCCAGTTTCATGGCCCTGTCTATGTCCTCGGCGGTACCTATACCCTCTTCCAATACCCATACCGCCTCGTTAAGAAGCGCTGCAAGCACCCTGGAGGCAATACCGGCTATGCCCTCTTTTTCAGTGACCACGGCTTCCTTTCCGAGGAATTCGGCAAATTTCCGGGTCCTTTCAACGGTTTCCGGAAGAGTCTGAAGTGCCGGCATAATCTCCACCAGCTTCATTACCACCGGCGGATTGAAGAAATGCATTCCAATAACCCTGCCGGGGTTTTTCGCGGCCGAAGCAATCTCTGAAATGGAGCACGCGGTGGTGTTGGTCGCAAGAATAACATCTTCGCCCACTAAATCGTCCAGCCTGGCAAACATTTCTTTCTTGAGCTTTACATCCTCAAGTACAGCCTCAATAACAAAGTCACAGCCTGATACAGCTTTGATATCGGTGGTGACGGCAATCCTTGACATAATATCCCGCACCTGCTCTTGTGTCATCTTACCCTTTTCAACCCTTCGCAGCATCCCCTTTTCAACCCTGTTTAAGGCACCCTGCAGAATATCCTGTCTGACATCCACCAGCACCGCTTCGATTTTATTCTGGGCAGCCACCTGGGCTATACCGCTTCCCATTGTTCCGGCGCCCAGCACCATAACCTTCTTAATATCCATTTACCATCCTCCCTTTCACATTCAAGTAACTGTCCTTTGTCCCTTTATTCCCTGCCTAATTTAACCTCTCAACTATAACGGCTACGCCCTGACCGCCGCCCACGCACAGGCTGACCAGCCCTACCTGTTTGTCATAGGTTTTAAGCGCATAAAGAAGCGTTGTAAGTATTTTGGCACCGGTTGCTCCTACCGGATGACCGAGGGCAATGGCGCCGCCGTGAACATTTACTATCCCTCTGTCCCATTTCATTTCCCGCTCCACTGCGATATACTGTGCCGCAAAGGCCTCGTTGAGTTCTATAAGGTCTATATCGGCCAGCGTCATCCCGGCCTTTTTCAGGGCCATTGGCACAGCCTCCACCGGGGCTATTCCCATAAATTTGGGATCCACACCCGCCGCTGCATAGGCGCGTATGGCCGCCATGGGCTTTATGTCCAAATCCCGGGCCCTGTCCTCCGACATCATGACGACTGCCGATGAGGCATCGCACATGGCGCAGCTGTTGCCTGCGGTAACGGTACCGTCCTTTTTGAATACCGGCGGCAGTTTTGCCATTTTTTCAAGGGAAATGTTGCTGCGTGGTATTTCTTCGGTATCAAAGATCTCGGCTGTTTTTCGTGTCTTAACCTGCACAGGCAGGGTTTCATCGCTGAATTTGCCTTCTTCCATGGCCTTCAGCGCCTTAAGGTGACTCTCCAGTGCAAAGGCGTCCTGCTCATCCCTTGAAATACCGTATTTGTCCACCAGAAGCTCTGCAGTGTTACCCATCAGCATCCCCGCCAGCGGGCACATGAAACCGTCCTTGTGAAGGACGTCGTAAACTTGTTTGTCCCCCATTCTCTGTCCCCATCGGGCTTCCTTGAGCACATACGGAACATTGGACGAGGATTCTGTGCCGCCTGCCACCAGCACATCCGCGTCACCGCTTATAATGGATGAAGCGCCTATGGTCACCGCTTTAAGGCTGGAGCCGCATCGTAGGTTTACTGTATAGGCCGTCGTGCTGTGGGACAGTCCGCCCCCGACAGCAACCAGCCTTGCCACGTTGGGTCCTAATCCTGCCTGCCAGCCGCAACCGAAAATCAGTTCATCAACCGTTTCCGCCGGTATCCCTGCTCTTCTTACCGCCTCCTCAACCACCAGAGCGCCCAACTCAGGCGCCTCCAGGCCGACAAGCTTTCCGCCGAACTTTCCTCCCGGCGTCCTGACCGCACTTACTATAACAGGTTTTTTCATTATGTTCCCGGTTCGTCCGGGCACCTCCTTTCTTATAAGGTATGGGGACACACCGCTTTTTGCGGGTATTCCTCGCTGCGGAATGTCCCCGATTGATAAGCTTTTAGGTCAGGGACACACCGCTTTTTGCGGGTATTCCTCACTGCGGAATGTCCCCGATTTATCCTAACAGCTCCTTAAAGCGTTCCTTCAAATAGGGCACCGCTTTATGCAGGTCGGCACATATTCCGATGTTTGCCACCTTGAATATCGGTGCCTCAGGGTCTTTGTTTATAGCCACGATAAAATCGGATGTCTGCATCCCCGCCAGGTGCTGTATCGCCCCGGAAATCCCGCAGGCGATATAAAGCTTTGGAGCTACCGTTTTGCCTGTCTGGCCCACCTGCCGGTAATGGGGAACCCATCCGGCGTCCACCACCGCACGGGACGCGCCGGCGGCTCCGCCCAGCACCTCCGCCAGCTCTTCTATAATGTAGTAATGCTCGGGGCCGCCTATACCCCTTCCCCCCGAAACTATAATGTCCGCTTCCTCAAGGTTTACCGTCTTTGCGGTATGCTCCACCACTTCCTTTATCTGGTATAGGATATCATTTTCGGTTATATCCGCTTTAAACCTGACAACCTCACCGGTCCTTGAATAGTCGGGCTGCGACCTTTTCATTACGTTGGGCCTGACGGTGGCCATCTGCGGCCTGTGTTCCGGTGTCAGGATGGTGGCCATAACATTGCCCCCAAAGGCCGGCCGGGTCTGGCTCAAAAGCTCTGTTTCAGAGTCTATCGCAAGCTCGGTACAGTCGGCGGTAAGTCCGGTATAGATTCTTACCGCTACCCTTGCGGCAAAATCCCTGCCGTCATGGGTTGCACCAAAAAGTACAATATTGGGTCTGTATTCTTTAATGAGCTGTGAAAAGGCTGCTGTATAGGGCCCCGTTGAATAATGCCCAAAGACAGCCCCGTCCACCAGATAAATCCTGTCGGCACCATAGGCAAAGCACGTCTTTGCCAGGTCTTGTGCTCCGTCCCCTATAAGTACAGCTGCCAGTTCCTGTCCCAGCCTGTCTGCCAGCTTTCTGCCCTCACACAAAAGTTCCAGCGTTACGTTAGCAATCCTTTCTTTCCTGTGCTCAACAAAAACCCATACACCTTTATACTGTTCAGTGTCAACCACCGTTTCCCTTTTTGTCTCTTCAAACTCTATGGCCCCGACGCTGCAGGAATCCACACAGGCCCCGCATTCAACGCATTTATCGGTAATGACGGCAGTATTATCCGTCATTACAATGGCACCGGGGTAGGGACAGGATTCAAGGCACAGTCCGCAGCCTATACAATCGTCCTTATTTATGTTTATAGCCATATCCCAATCCTCCCCTTATACTATTTTTTCTTCCTGTAATATTTTGACAAGCTCGGCCAACATGTCTTCCATCTCACCCTGCAGCATCCTTCCGCCTTTCCTTGGCTGAGGCGTAAAGGTACGCTTGACCCGGGTGGGGGACCCTTCCATCCCCAGCAGATCCGCCTTAACGTCAATATCGGCGGCAGTCAGCGTCGGTATCTCCTTCTTCAAAGCCTTCATGGTACCCATCATGGACGGAAGGCGGGGCTGGTTTGCAGACTTGTCTATCGTCAAAACAGCCGGCAGCGGTGTTTCAATCACTTCATATCCCGCTTCAATGCCCCTCTCCACTTCAATGGCGTCTTTCCTTACGCTTATTACTTTCTGAACATAGGTGACCTGGGATATGCCCAGGTGTTCGGCAATTCCAGGGCC
>CAZGUG010000015.1:34956-37046 GCA_964529035.1 uncultured Clostridium sp. | reverse complement strand
ACCCTGTACCCCGCCGGATTGTGACCGTAGTCCACCAGCACCCTGAAACTGCCCACGTTATATATATTAAACCTGCCCGGATTGTTCTGATGATCGTTGTAAAAGGTTTTAAGGCCCTTTACAATATCGCTCACCGGCACATTCAGCGCAAAGGCTCCGCCGACAACCGCAAGACAGTTCTCTATATTATGCCTTAATCTTCCGCCCATTGTGCTGGGTACCTCGTCAATTCCCACAACGGGATAGTATTTTCCGTTCTTTGCGATGACTATCGTGTCTTCCCTTACGAACACTGCCGTTCTGCCGCTGTTTATATGCTTTAACACCAGCATGTTGTCGTCCCTTTGGGAAAAATAAATGATACTGCTTTTTGTCCTTTCAGCCATTGCCGCCGTTATACTGTCGTCCGCGTTCAGCACTGCGTGACCGTCGTATTTTACCGCTTCCACCACCAGGCTTTTTATATAGGCAAGTTCCTCAAGGGTATTTATTCCGTCAATACCCAGATGGTCACCTGATATGTTGGTCACAATTCCCACGTCCGCAAGGTCGTATCCCAGGCCCGAGCGTACAATACCGCCCCTCGCGGTCTCAAGCACCGCAATATCCACCTTCCTGTCCGACAGCACCACCCGTGCACTTGAAGGCCCGGTGGTATCCCCCTCCAGTATGCATTTCTGGTTTATGTATATACCTCCGGTGGTGGTACAGCCCACATTATACCCGCTTATTGTCAGAATATGCGAGAGCATTCTTGCGGTAGTGGTTTTTCCGTTTGTACCGGTAATTGATACTATGGGTATCGAATACTGGCCTCCCCGCGGGAAAAGCATGTCAACAATGGAACGGGCAGCGTTTCTTGCCTTGCCGCGGGACGGGAAGTGGTGCATCCGGATACCCGGAGCCGCATTCACCTCTATTACCGCTCCCTTTGTTGACTGCAGGGGCCTTGATATATCGACAGTAGTCACATCAACGCCGGCAACATCAAGCCCTATTATATCTGCGGCCCTCACTGCCAACATGGAAACCTGGGGATGGATTTTATCGGTCTTGTCCACCGATTGACCTCCGGTGCTTAAATTGCAGTTTTCCCTCACCATTACGGTTTTGCCCTTTGAAGGTATATGGTCAAGGTCAATGCCCTGTTTGCCCAGTGTAAATCCAACATGCTGATCCACCTTTATTTTTGTCATGGGTTTTTCGTGACCGTCTCCCCTCACGGGATTGGCATTCTCAATGCTAATAAGTTCCTTTATTGTGTGAATACCGTCTCCGGTTATGCTGACCGGTATCCTTTCGGCTGCAGCCACGACGCTGCCTCCCACCACAAGCACCCTGTAATTCCTGCCGGGTATATGCCTTTCCACTATAACTTTATCACTGAATTTTCGTGCCGCAAGATATGCCTTTGTGAGCTCGTTGTCGGATTCAATATTCAGGGACACTCCTTTTCCCTGGTTTCCGTTGTGGGGTTTTACCACCACCGGGTAGCCCAGGTCATGGGCTATTGAGAGGGCAGAATCCGGTCCGTAGGCAACTCCTCCTTCGGGTACCGGAATACCCGCCTCGCTTAGCAGCTGTTTTGTAATAACCTTGTCGCAGGAAATATCAACCGATATACAACTGGTATTCTCGGTAATGGTAGCTTCTATCCTCTTTTGATATCTCCCACAGCCAAGCTGCAGCACGCTTCCATTCCCAATCCTCATGAAGGGTATACCCCTCAGTTTTGCCTCTTCTACAATGGCCAGGGTACTGGGCCCCAAATCGGTTTTTTTTGCTATGTCCCGCAGGCCGGCAATTTTTACATGCACATCAAAATTCTTTTCCTCCAGCAGGCTGTTAATCAGTTCAAGGCCGATATATCCGGCGGCAAGCCCTACATCTTCATTCAGGTATTCATATATTACGTAATAATCGTCACCCCCGTTCACCCTTCTTGCCTTGCCAAACCATACGTCATGACCCACAATGTTCTGCAGTTCTATGACCACATGCTCAAAAACATGGGCAAGGTAGGTACCCTCTTCCAGCCTTTCCCTGAAACCTCCTGCATAGCCCCTTGAACAGCGGTGCCTGTTAAGACC
>CAZGUG010000015.1:32273-34856 GCA_964529035.1 uncultured Clostridium sp. | reverse complement strand
TCCATAAGCGCCAAAGGGTCATCGGGCTTGGATTCTGAAACATTACTGAAGGACAGGTGGCTTCCGTCCACCACTGTAACCGCCTGCGAACCCGCTACCCGGAATTTGTTACCCTCAACCACCACCGCGGTGTCTTCGTCTATTCCTATTCCCAGGACATGGGGATTTTGGGCAACCGCACACAAAAGACGTCCTATCCTGCCCCTCTGGGCAAAATGCTGGTCTATCACACAACCCTTCATAAGGTCAAGCCCCGGCGCCATTTTTACGGTACATTTACGGGGTGAATCCTCTTCATTACCCGTTATTATCATGGTACTGCTCATAGCCGAGGCCCCTGCGCTGGTTCCGGCTATTGTAACACCGGAATAATACAGCTGCTTCAGTTTATCGCCCATAGCCGTACCGCCCAGTATACTGGTAATTCTAAGCTGGTCACCTCCGGTAAAAAAAACACATACGGCCTTCTCCACCGTCTTAACAAACATTTGTTGTCCGGCATCCCGCCGGCTTTCTATGTTAATGACCTCTACACTGTCCACTCCCAGGCCTTTGAATATTTCAACATACATATTGCCGGTCTTCCGGGGTCTCTGGGTAGCGGTGGTTATTATTACCAGTTTGCCCTGCGGCTCACCGGCGGCCCTTGCCACTTCCCTTAACACCCGGCACTCGCCCTGTTTATCCTCCGCACCCCCGATTATAATGAGCCTGCCGTTTTCCTGCATTTATACTCCTCCCCAAGCGTACATAAGTTATTTTTGCCACAAGTTTGTCCTTTATACCAAAAAACCCCTGTTGGCGACCGCTGTATGAACAAATAAAACATCCGGCTCGGCATAATGCCAAGCCGGATGTTTCCAGCCCCATGTATGGCGCGCAGGATATCCAAGACCTTTTACAGCTATGACAACTGGTACTTTACTATCCGGGAGACTATAAGCTTATCCCCCGAGACCAGGTTGTCGGGGTCCTCTATATTGTTGATGCTTACAAGCTCCTCTATGGTACTGTTGAACCGTTTGGCTATCTTCCACAGGTTATCGCCGGGCTGTATGGTATATACAACGATGCTGGCAGCAGGAAAGCTTTCTGCCTGTTCGGATTCGCGGATATCCGAAAGGACTTCCTTTTCAGCAACCTTGTACATGTCCGCTTCTATAATAATCTTTCCCTTGATATCAAGCAGCCAGGCATCGGGAACCCTATACTGCAGGTCGTCAAGATACAGGTTCACATCCAGCTGTATGCCTCCGCTCTCCTCCGGAAGCTGGATTGTATGGCGGAAAGGTATTTCATCCTTGTACACGTACATCTCATCTTCGTGATTTTCGGTCAAATACAAGGCTTCAATGCACAGTATGCCTTCAACCACACCCTCGTCATCAAATACGCCGGAATCCGTCAGTACAGGTACCGCTTTTACGCTGCATACTTCGCTTATCTGCGGGCAGTCCCCCGAAAGGTCTATCTCTTCCTTGACGGTTACGTTGTCAATAACCCGGTCAATTGTTTTCCTCAGACTGATACCGGATTTTTCCGTATCAAGCCTCACTGAGGGAGAGTATGCATCCGTCAGCAGTTCCAGGGGTTGAACCGTCTCAATCCTGCCCTTGTTGTTAACCACTGCTTCATATTCAATGACCCGCAGCTGTCCTTCCTCATCCTCCTTAACGGTTGAATAATAGTCTTCAATCAGGTAGCTTACCTTCTCACTCATGCCCGGCATGGCTCCGGCAATCTCTATGTAATGACTGAAGGGCATCTGGTACTCCACGCTGTTTATTGAGCCGGCCTCGTCATCACCAATATACAGTGTAGTTATTCTTATAATGCCATTAAGAACTATTCTGTTTTCGGTTATTCTGCTTTCCCTCTCTCCTATGGCAATATCGGTTGCCAGTATTTCTTTTATGGAGGGTTTGTCGGCGGGTATCTGAAATTCCTGTCTTACGGTTGCCCTGGAGCTGTTTTCCCCTATGGTATCGGTTATGTCCACATAATCCCTTAAAACCTGTATATCCTGTATACCCTTTACTTCCTTGATTATTTCCACCTCGGACCTTTCAAAAACCTTTCCGGTAATATTCAATACACACTTGACATGAAGCTTTCTGCCGTTGACTATACTGCTGTCCAAGTGCTCTATGTCCGCCTGTACTTCAGCCTCTATTTTATTCGTAACCCCGGGCAGCTCCATCTGTTCGGTAAAGGCAAAACTCCCTTCCATATGGTACAAAGGCTGTTCCCCTTCAAGGGAAATGTACAGGGATCTAACGTTAACAATCCCCTCCAGGATAATCCTGTTGTCCACAACCTCTATATCGGTTATGACAGCCCAGCCATTCGTGTTGAGAACTTTTTCCGCGTCCGGCTTACTGTCCGGAACAACAACGTCACCTTCAACAATGGCTTGGGTCATTTCTTCCCCTACAACCTGGTCTATCTTTATCAGGTCTCTTATCAATTCGAGAGCCATCCTTATTCCTCCTTCCCTTTTTCTTAATACAACCTATTAGAATAATATTATTCATAGTTTGAAAATATGTTAAACCCCAGCAAAAAACAATAAAAAAGCCCTTC
>CAZGUG010000015.1:7788-32173 GCA_964529035.1 uncultured Clostridium sp. | reverse complement strand
TGTTAACATTGCCATATCCGTCGGACCATACACGCCTTTCGGCTATAGGGTAGCCACCATTATCGCCTTTATGGTATGAACCCTGTTCTCCGCCTCATCGAATACTGCCGAGTGCTTGCTCCTGAATACCTCGTCGGTTACTTCCATTTCCTTTAACCTGTATTTTTCGAAAACTTCTTTACCTATAGTGGTATTTGTATCATGAAAAGCAGGCAGACAGTGCAGGAAAATACAGTCCTCCTTACCCGTAGCCTTTACCATATCCATGTTTACCTGGTAGTCCTTTAGCAGTTTTATCCTCTCTTCAAAGTATTCTTCTTCACCCATGGATACCCATACATCGGTATAAAGCACATCACAGCCGGCGACACCGGATTTGATATTATCGGTAACGGTAATGGCAGCACCGCTTTCTTTAGCCGCCTGTCTGCAGTAACTTACCAGTTCTTCCGAAGGGAACAGCTCACGGGGGGTAACCACCCTGTAATCAAGTCCCATTTTTGCTGCCCCTATCATCAGCGAATTGGCCACATTGTTCCTGCCATCACCTACATACGCCAGAGAAATACCCTTAAGATACCCTTTGCGTTCTTTTATGGTAAGAAAATCTGCCAGGATCTGGGTGGGATGATATAGATCGGTCAGACCGTTCCATACCGGTACCCCCGAATACTTCGCCAAAAGTTCCACCGTTTCGTGTTTGAAGCCCCGAAACTGGATACCGTCAAACATCCTTCCCAGCACCTTTGCGGTGTCTTCAACCGATTCTTTTTTGCCAAGCTGTATGTCTCCCCTGCCAAGAAACTCACCGTGACCGCCCTGGTCGGCACACGCCACCACAAAGGCACAGCGGGTTCTGGTGGATGGTTTTTCAAAGATGAGGGCAATATTCTTTCCTTCCAGCCTCTTTGTCTCGGTTCCTATGTATTTGGCCTTCTTGAGCTCCCGGGACAAATCCAGCAGATACTCTATCTCCTGCGGGGTAAAGTCCTTAAGGGTTAGAAAGCTTCTTCCTTTAAGATTAAACGGCATATATACATCCTCCTTTATGGTTCTTCGCGGAGAATTGGCATGGTCATGCATCGCGGACCGCCCCTTCCCCTTACAAGCTCCTGTCCGTCAATTTCAACAACCTCGATTCCGTTTTTTCTGAGGACCTCATTTGAGGCTTCGTTGCGGTTATAGGTAATGACAACCCCTGGGGCAATGGCCAGTGTATTGGTGCTGTCGTTCCACTGTTCCCTGGCTGCGGTTATTTTATCCCCTCCCCCGCTCTTTATCAGCTTGATGGCAGGAAGCTTAAGGGATTTTTTAATTGCCTTTGTAAGGTTATCCTCGGCTTTCACGTTAAGGCTGTAAGGTTTATTGTCGCGGGTTACTTTAAACACCTTTACATATTCCTCCACTCCGGGATATATAGTAAATTTATCGTAATCCACCATTGTAAATACCGTGTCAAGATGCATAAAGGCTCTTATATGGGGGATTAGTATAACCAGTATGTGGTCAAGCCCTTCCAGTCCCTCGAAAAGATTCCTGCATAGAAGTTCAATCCCCTGGGCGGAGGTCCTTTCGCTGCAGCCTATTGCGAGGATTTCCTCGCTGAGCACCAGGATATCTCCTCCTTCCAGGCTGTATTTATTATTATAATTATACCAAAGGGGAGTGGGTTTGGCATTAAATATGGGATGGTATTTATAGAAATATTTCAAAAGCAGTGCTTCCCGTTTTCTGGCATCCACTTTCATTGTGTTTATTGACAGCCCGTTTCCTATTACCGCCCCCGGATCCCTGGTAAAATACAGGTTGGGCAGCGGGTTTATATAGTATGGATACTCTTCGTTTATATAATCAACCAGGCTCAAATGTTTCTCAATATCCTTAACATCGGATTTGGAAAGCCCCACAATGAGTTTTTCGGCAAGTTCCGGGGTTTTAATCTTTAAAAGATAATCGGTTATCGCTTCCCTGCGGTCGGGATTCTCAATGCCACTTAAATCCAGTGTTTCTCTTATCAGTCGTGCTTTTATCCCGTCTGTCTCAAGAATATCTTCCAGAAGTTGTTCTATATAGTATACGTTGGCACCCCTGTCCCTTAGTGCATTGCAAAAACCGTCATGTTCTTCCGTCATTTTCTTTAGCCATGGAATATCATCAAACAGCATCTCGGCGAGATATTCCGGAGTAAGCCTTTCGAGCTCGCTGCCGGGCCTGTGCATTATTACCGCCTTGAGTTTTCCTATTTCAGAATTGACCATGATACCATTTTTAGCCGGCACAAGTCATCACTCCTTTTTAGGATATGTAACCTTTAATAGTGTTTTCTGTTACAGTCGACAATATTAGTATATTATCTTTATTTTTTTATTACAAGAAGGATAATTTTACATATATTATTATAATTTATTAGTTTTTTCCATTTCGTTGTATAATAATTCACAAACGCCGCAGGGCCCAGTAAAACAGCCCCTCTGAAAAACGGGCCCTAAACCTGCAATAACATAAAAAACTCCCATACCTTTTGGGCCTTTGGCAGGTTGGAAGTATTAAATATATGCTAAATCCTGTATAAAAAATTTTGTTGATATAAAACGATAAAAGCGGCTGACAGCCGCCCTTTGTACCGTTAACCGCATTTAATTTTCCTGTTTTCACTGCAGATGGTCAGTTCAACAGTCTCTGTAAGAACATCCGAGTAGCTGTAGGATACTCTTCTTATGGAATCCTGATCGGTAATAATTTTTACAACAAAAATTGACGGGTAAGTGGATTCAATTACGCCTTCCTTAACAAAGGTTTTCTTTCTTCCTTTATTGGCTTTTAATCTCACCCTTTCTCCGACGCAGGTTTCAATGTCCTTTCTTATTCTGTCAAGGGAATTATTCGCCCGCACCCGGTTTCACCTCTTTCTTGCTTCCCGCTATTAACAATATTTTACCATAGAATCTGACATAAATCAAATAAATATTGTACCAATTTATACAAGCACTTGTCAAATACAAAATGTGTAAATTCTGTCTTTCGCGTACCGATACTTCTGTTAAAACCTGCTATTATAAAAGTCCAAAACTCCGTTAAAAACTGCCTTTGCCACGCGGGATCTGAATTCTTCCGATTTTAGCCTTGCCTCCTCTTCCGGATTGGTTATATAAAACAGCTCCAGTTGTACAGACCTCACCTTTGCTTCTCTCAATATATAGAAGTTGGCTGTCTTTATACCCCTGTTGGTTGTGCACACCTCTTTTTCAAGCTGTTCCATAATAAGCCTGCCGAGTTTGAAGCCTTCCGTGTCTCCGTTATAGTAATATATTTCGGTACCCGAGACCGAAGGGTTGTAAAATGCGTTGTGATGTATGCTGATAAAAAAGTGCGGTCGAATTCTGTTGGCCATATCCGCCCTGTCCGAAAGCAGTACTTTTGTATCCCCCCGCCGGGTCATATAGACTTTGGCTCCGGCTTTTTGAAGCAACGCTTCCAACCGCCCGGCAATATCCAGATTAACGTCCTTTTCCCTTAAGCCCCCCGGTCCGGAGTTGTCACTGCTGTCTCCCCCGTGTCCGGGGTCAAGCATGAATACTTTTCCGACAAGCGGCATGTCCTCACTGCATTCCAATATAGATCCAATTTCCACCCCGGTAAAATAATAATTTATAATATCACTGTAACTGCTGCCTTCTGCCGCCATGGCACAGGCACCGTACTGACACATCCCGAGACCGTGACCCCTGCCGCCGGTAGAAAACTTCAGTACCGTCGGTTTCCAGCCAAACCGGGTTGAATTCAAACCGAGCAGGTCCTTTACCTCTGTGCCTTTAAAAACCTTGCCGCCTATTTTTATGCTTTTTATCCTGCCTTCATTATCCCGGTCAATTTCATCAATAAAACCTTCTATGGGAGAACCTTTAACCGGGCTAAAACCCTCCACCTTGATTCCCAGTCTTTTTTCGATTTCTTCCACGGTAATATCCTTATGCTGCTCCCAATAGGTCGAATTCCTGCAGTAGCTGCATAGCACCTTTCTGAGATACACAACCCTGTTTCCTATTAAGTTTTCGGAATTTTCGGTTGCGCCGCCGCAGCAGAGGTGATAATGGGCCTTAATCGGTTTCTGGTTAACAAAAATTATCTGTCCGCGGGTATCTTCCACCACTTTTCTTATTCTTGCCCAAAATTCATCATTTCTATCCCCCCGGTTTTTTCCCGCTTGTTCATCCGGCTGCCATTCCATGCAGTGGCCCGTATCACAAAGGTCCGCACCGGGACGCAGCTCGCAGCCCTTTCCGTCATATACCGGCTGCCGTCTTACTATGTTTGTCCTAATAATAACTGCCTGGGCCTTCAATGCCTCATCATTGAATTCCACGGATATCTGTGAAGGTAGAATTTCAGATACAAGGGTTTCCAGAGGTATTGTTACAATCTTTTTTTCTTTATCCCTATACACCCTTACATTGACATCTATATATTCTTTCAACCCCTTACCTCCTCTGCCCTCTGGTGTTAACAGGTCCGGGCAGACCTTCCCTGTATTTCCCTCTTGTTTGCAGGCCCCCAATGCCTTCAATTCCGGTTATCGTTTTGGACACCAGTTCCTCCACCGGAATAATCCTTTCAATATTCGAATAGGCAACCATATGGCACACAAAAACCGGGTCCAGTGCATGTATAAGAACCCTGTTGGGTGAACTGGCGAAATTTGCGCCGGCATCAAGTATGGCCTCGAAATAGGACTGGCATGCTCCTGCATATATTACAAGGTCATCATAGGAAGGTTCAAATTTTCTCGCTTCCTTTACGGCGGCAACATAGAACCTGGAATTTCTGTAATGGCTTATATCATTAATGTCTTTGTTTTTTTCAACCGAATCATGCCCGGTCAGCACAAGTATGTCGGGAAGATACTCTTTCAGCATATCGGTTACACCCTTGGGCTGTTGGCTTTCCGGCATGTATTTACCTGTCGCATTGACTTCCATTTCCTTATAGGCTTTCATGCACATGTCCAGGTAATCTTTGTCCCCGTCCAGATGCAGGACCCTCCCCGGCCTGCCGAAGGGGTTCCTGCTTTTTTCAAAAAAAGTCCCTTTTATTCCCCTTATTCCGCTCCTTGCCTTCCTCAAATTGGTGCCGCTATCTATATGTCTGCTGACCATTTCATGGTTGGATTTTTCAAACTTGCGCAGTTCCTTCGCTGTTTGTACCGTCAGGTCCGTTTCGGGAGCATCCACCATTATTCTCATGTTTACTCCCTTTAATATATAAACCCTTTCCCTGCCGGATTGGTTAATTATCTCCACAACCTTGAAAAGGATATCCCTGTTATAGGATTTTCGCGCTACCAGATCCCCGATTTTAATTTCCCCCACCGTCATCCCTCCCGCTTAAATGCTGATAATAATTCGATTAGTATATATTATGAAGGGGCGTGATGGTGTGTGCCCTTTGACGGTTTGGATGTGCGTATGATAAAAAATAATGGCATTATGATAAGAATTTTTATATAATAAGTACTGTAAACTGAATATTTCGTTAGGTGAGGTTCCTGTGCAGATAGACGCTGCTGCCCGGAAATGTCGAGAGACGCCAACGGGTGAGCAGGTATTACCGGAATAAGGTTTTACCTAATGCAGCTGGTACATATCCAAAGCTGTACAGTGCCAAAACTCAACGAGGGGAAGGCTTAAATTAAGCTTCTTCTTAGTTGAGGAAGCTTTTGTATTGCAACGGAGCTACCAGTATAAAGGAGGTTTTCGCAGTGCTGGAACTTAAAGAACTGTATGAACGAAAGGATTTCAAAGAGCTTAGAAACAGGCTGAACAGCTGCCATGAAGCGGACCTGGCCGATTATTTCAATGAACTGGACGGGGATGAAAGGATTATTCTGTTCAGATTATTGAAAAAGGACCTTGCTTCAAGCGTATTCTCATATATGGATAAGGAAGAGCAGGCCGATTTAATCAATGCAGTAACCGACCACAGCCTGCGGGAGCTTTTGGCGGGACTGGCCTTTGACGATAAAATAGACCTTTTGGAAGAAATGCCGGCCAATGTAACGAAAAAAATACTGCAGAACGTTTCCAGGGATGAAAGGAAAATAATAAATCAGTTTCTTAATTTCCCTGAAAATTCCGCAGGATCAATAATGACCATTGAATATGTTGATTTGAAAGAGCATTATACGGTACCCCATGCGCTGGAACATATAAGGAAAACCGGTGTTGACAAAGAAACAATTTATACTTGTTATGTAATAGACAGCAGTAGATACCTAATGGGTATTGTTTCACTTAAGGATATAATAATGGCAGAGCAGAGCAAAACCATAGGAGAATTAATGGATGAAAATGCTATCTCGGTACAGACCACCGATGACCAGGAAGAGGTGGCAGCCCTTTTCAAAAAATACGACCTTCTGTCTGTACCGGTACTGGACCATGAACAAAGGCTTGTTGGCATAATAACCATTGACGATATAATAGATGTAATCGAACAGGAAGGCACCGAAGATTTTTACAAGATGGCTGCAATGGAAGCCACCGAGGATACTTACCTGTCCGCCGGCGTATTCGCCCTGGCGAAAAAGAGAATTGTCTGGCTTATGGTGCTTATGGTTTCCGCAACCATAACCGGCAGTATTATCGGACATTTCCAGACGGTTCTGCATTCCGCCCTGAGCCTGGCAATCTTTATTCCAATGCTGATGGGTACCGGTGGGAATGCGGGGGCCCAGTCCTCCACCCTTATTATCAGGGGTATGGCAATAGGCGAACTGAAGAGCAGTGATATCCTGAGGATTTTGTTCAAGGAACTGAGGGTGTCGCTGTTGGTTGGTTTGGCCCTTGGGGTAGTAAATTTCGCAAGGATAATTCTGTTTGAAGGCGAGGGCATTACAATAGCCCTTACCGTGTCAATTACGGTTTTTCTGACCATAATCCTGGCAAAGCTCACCGGCTCGGCCCTGCCCATACTGGCCAAAGGTATAGGTTTGGACCCGGCACTCATTGCAGCACCACTGCTCACAACCATTATTGATGCCCTTGCCCTGTTGGTATACTTTAACATAGCAATGCTAATCCTCGGCTCTTCCATGGTATAAGATTAGCTGACTCTTCATCATCACAGGGACTTGACATTCTTCCCTTATCTTATAAAAGTTTGTCAAAATAAAAGGTGTTTTGCCAAATCTGTAGAAATAATACAGGGTAATGGAGTTTGGAGGTGAATTTATGAATAAAACCATATGTTTTTACTTGCTGCTGCTTGGGTTATGTATTGCGGGACTGGGTTACTATCTGTTGGTGGTTAATCTGCCGGGATATGTCGCTTCACTTCCGGACGGATATACTGCCGAAGAACTGTTTTCCCATACCCATCGGATATCGCAAAACTACTGGCTTATACTGACAGCATCCACCTTCGTCCTTTCAGGTTTGTTCTATACATTAGCCATCGGTTCTTCCGGCAAAGCCATAAAAAGAATAAAGGAGAACCTGCATTTGATAGAAAACGGCAACCTGCTTAAAAAATTACCCGAAGACCTCGAAGGCGATTATAACGAAACTGCGGATTCTATGAACAGAATACTGCTTGCCAATAAAAAGCTTATGGGAAATATACTTACAATCGCTGAAAAGATGACAAGCTATGTGGGAAATTTGCTCTCGAACGCCAGTGATACCAACCGGTCGGCAGAAGAGATAGCCGTTACGGTATCCGAAATAGCAAAGGGTGTAGAGGAAATATCCTCATCTGCAACCAAAACCATGGACAGCATACAAAAACTTGTAGACTCCTCGGACCAGATTGAGAAATTCACCAACAAAACCCTGACGGAATCAATGGAGATGCAGCAGACTATAGATTCAAGCGTTCAAAGGCTTACAGACCTGATTGAAAGAATCCGGGAAAATTCCGAAATCAACAACAACCTGGCCCAGGAAGTAACAACTCTGGAACAGCACGCAAAACAGATTTCCGGTATAACCATGGAAGTAACCGGTATAAGCGAACAAACCAATCTCCTTGCATTAAACGCGGCTATAGAAGCCGCCCGGGCAGGGGAACAGGGCAGAGGCTTTGCTGTAGTGGCCGAGGAAGTAAGAAAACTTGCCGAACAATCAACAGCCTCCGCCGCTAAAATACATAACCTGGTTGAAACCATCTCCGGGCAAATCGAAACTGTTGCAGAATCAATGAAAACACAGGCAGTAAAAGCAAGAGAGGACGTTGACCTTGCGGATATGTCCAAAGAGGACTTCGGCAGAGTAAATACCGTCACACAAACCACAGTTGTTTCTTTCGGTGAAGTATTAAAACTGACCCAGCAGCAAAAAGGGAAAGCCGGGGAAATAAGTTCCCTTATGGAAGATATAGTGGCTTCGGTCCAGCAGTCCTCCGCCGGAGCCCAGCAAGCGGCAGCAGGAGCCCAGGAGCAGTCCGCTGCAATGGAACAGGTATTTGAACTAATTAAGAATCTGGATGAAATAGCTAAATCACTAAACAGCAGCTTTATTGAATATAGAAAAGGATTGGAACTCGGTGACGAAGAAAGGGCCAAAGTGGAAAAGGTAAAATCCATAGTAAGCCGGCTTATCAATACCAGTCCCTTTAAAATCGGAGATATGGCCGGTATTGAAAGCCTGCTGCACCAAAGTGCGGCCAGGGACTCAAACATTGAACTTCTGGCTTATATAGATTCGGATGGAATACTGCAGGCTGCAACCCTTGATAATATAAACATAGGTGATAATGTATCCCACAGGGACTATTTCAAGGAAACCATAAAGGGTAAGGACTACCAGACCGAGCCGTATATTTCTTCCGCAACCGATGATTTCTGCATATCCGTCACCATGCCGGTTAAAAATACTTCGGGCAGCATAACAGGCATACTGCTTGCCGATGTAAACATATCAAAATAACAAAAGGGAATCGAACCGGAGACGGCGGAGCCCTCCCTGTTATTTAAGGATTATTCAGGGCCCGCCAATACTCCGGTTTTTGCATCCACAAATGCAAGCCAATACCCGGGGTTACCCGGACCATGCTCGCTTCCCTTCCGGGAACGCCACTGGCTGAAACCGTAGGTCTCCATCTGCATCTGGGCCTGGGTCTGGTATGTCCCAGGTATACCGTATGCATAATACTTTAATTCTTCATCCCCGTCATACATTATTCCAAACAAATAATCGTAACTGTTTATACGCCACCAATGACAGTCCGGGACAGGATTTTCAAAGGGCTGAACCTTTGGATAATATTTTAGGGTCTCTTTTATATAATCTCCCGGTCCGGGTTTTATCCAATGCTGTTCAAAGTCCCGGTCAGGTGCCAATGGCCCTTCGGTTAACCCACTGATAAGCTCGGCATATACTGTATCCGGTGCTTTATCCGGTGCTGCATCCCGTGCTTGGTCGACTGTATCTTCAACCATCTTTTGGGCTAATGCTTCGTCTGTTTCCCCTGATAATTCCCTTCCGGGTTCTTCTGCAGCACCTAATCCGTCATCTTTGTCGGCCGTTTTTGATAACCTGCCATTTAATATTTCTTTCCAGTCTTCCGGCAGCTTTTCCTTGCTGTCAGAGATCAGGCATACAGAATCATATTTGCCATCCTCCGGCCTGTAAACCGCTATACCAAACAGCCTGAATTTGTCCAGGCTGTATCCGGTACCGCCTACATTCGCAGGTTCGAAGCCCCAGGTGCTTTCACCTTTACCGCTACCATCCACCGGTATTGTTCCGGTATTGACAAAGACTGGTTCCCGGTCTGCTACTGCAATAAAACTCTTGTATACATGACCCTCTTCCTTTATGTCCCTGAGATTTTGAATTATAAAAGTCAGCAGCCCCTTACTGCCTTTGGTCTGTATCCTGGCAAAGCCTGTCGGTTTTCTGCCGGCATCTATTCCAAAACCCCGGTCCTTTTCGTTTAACAAAAGCAGCTGCCTGCGATAATCCCTTGCTGCCACTTGAAAAGACCTCCCCCTTAAAAAAATACTGTAGTATTAGTATATTCACATTAAAGGAATAAGTTACAAATTTTTCTCAAACATGTAATCCGCCAGGCAGCAGAATTCTTCTATTGAAAGGGTCTCTCCCCTTCTGCGCGGGTCAATTCCGCAATATGTAAGGCATTCGTCTATAATGTCCCTGCTAATATGCTTAAATCCGCTGTCAAGGGCGTTTATCAGTGTTTTACGTCTCTGACCGAAGGCTGCCTTAACAAGTTGGAACAATAGTTTTTCGTCCTTTACCGGATACCGTTTCTCTTTTTTTACATCCAGCCTTACTATGGCTGAGCTTACCCT
The DNA here is from genome assembly GCA_964529035.1 of uncultured Clostridium sp. Classification (GTDB taxonomy): domain Bacteria; phylum Bacillota; class Clostridia; order Ch29; family Ch29; genus CAZGUG01. The sequence goes on along the minus strand of CAZGUG010000015.1, from coordinate 21,864 downwards.
TGGGGGCGGTATAAACACCGAAGGAGGCACCTCCGCAATTATACTGGGCCGGGAACGATACTGGACGGCTATGCTGAGGGCGCCGTATTCCTTCCCGCCGGGACCGGCGCTCATTCGCCGTGCAACTTCCTTCTGAACCATTATAACCATCCTTCGCAGTGGCAGCTCCTCTTCAAGCAGCTTTATAATAATAGGTGATGTTACATAATATGGAAGGTTTGCAACTACGGTAGCATCACCCGTAAAACATTCCCGCCAAAGGGCTTTAAGGTCAAGGGCCAATATATCCCCGTTTATCACTGAAACGTTCTTCAGCGGTTTAACGGTATGCTCAAGCACCGCAATAAGCCGTTCGTCAATTTCCACAGCTGTCACTCTGTCGGCTCTGTCTGCCAGTTCGCGGGTCATGGTCCCGATACCCGGACCGATTTCCAGAACCTGATCATCTTTGCCTATTTCCGCAGCATCCACTATTTTACCCAGTATATTCTTATCCACCAGAAAGTTTTGTCCTAAACCTTTGCTGGGTTTTATATTGAATTTTTTCATCAATTCTATGGTTTCATTAAGGGTATATCCTTTGATCATTTGACCATCCCACCCTTTTTGTTTTTGGCACCCTAAGGCTTATGTCTCCATCAAAAGGCCCACCTGTCGGTGGGCCCAACCTTTTTAAAATATCTTCATTCGGCTATTCGAGTATATATACAAGCACATTTTTCCTTCCGAATTTTCTGACTACTTCCGGGGATTCGTAATACAGATCGATTTTGTTACCCTTTATCGCACCACCGGTATCCTCGGCGCTGGCAAAGCCATAATCGGCGCTGCCATCCAAAGACTTGACATACAACTTGGTCCCCAAAGGAATAACCTTGGGATCCACCGCCACCACCCCGGGTCTTACCTGGGTTCCGCTCCGGGTTATTCCGTAAAGGGGGTGATCGGGATTTTTCCCCGTACTTTCAAAGGTGGCATCATAAGCCGTGGCGCTCATGTATATTGCCTTTTTAAAACGGACATCCCCCCTGGAAGTGGCTATAATATCCCGTGTGCCCCTTTCCACTATTTGGTCTGTTGGCTCTTTGAGCACCTCCTGGTTTACCTTCAGGCGGCTTACTTCATCTCCGTCATGGTATGCAATCAGAATTTCTTCCTGAACCTTTCCTTTTTCTCCCTTCCCGGTCACCCTCTCTATGCCTTTGTCAATTTGATCATTGTAATTTACTATGGTTTCAAAGGGAACCTCCTTTTCCTCGGTAACCCTGTCATAGGTTACCCTTACTACTTTAACTTCCATGTCCCTTTTGACAGGGCTGCCGATATCCGGCTCAACTATATCATCTGCGCCTATCGTGATACCTGTTTCCTTCAAAGCTCCCTTCAGAGTATCGGCGGCCGTTAAAACCCGCATTTGTTCTCCGTCTGCTGACACCGTAAGGGGCACAGCCCTTTTAATGACTATTTCCATACCGTCCTTCAGAGGAGTATCCGGTTCCGGAGTAATCCGGTCATCCTCCCTCAATGAAATACCCTGGTCCTCAATCAATCCCTGCACACTGTTTTTATAACTCATCACTTCGACTGCTTCTTCACCGTCTATAACAATTACCTGTTTGCCAAGCATTCCGTACACTGCAGTCAGTAGTAGTATCACAGCCAACGAAACCAGGATGATTGTACCTTTTCGCTTCATTGTTCATCCTCCCATTCTTTGACAGCGTATAGTATATTATGTGACATAGGTAATATATGTATACATTTTTAGTTAATACACTGCTGCAATGGTAATTATATCAGAAATTCAATCGTTTTTCTCTAGTATTATTATACAATTTCACGATAAACACAGTTATTCGAAAAAGTAGGGACCCCCGGACAATAGTCCGGGGGTTCTTTTATCCTTTTGTATCATCCATGGGTGGTACAGACGGCATACCCGGTCCGGGTCCGTATCCTGCACCATAGTCCTCCATCGGACCCTCTCCAGGCATATAATGCATGTAACCCTGCATGCATCGATGAATACATCGCAGTACGGCCCAGCAGTCCATTTTCGGATCCGGCGGCATCCAGGGTCCGTATCCGTCCCAGGGACAGGGGCCATACCCCGCACCGGGTCCATATCCCATGCCGGGCCCGTATCCCGCGCCGGGTCCGTATCCCGGCCATTGATCGTATCCGGGTATGTCTCCTGGCGTCAGGCCGTTCATGCCCCCGTTATTCACAGCGGAATAAGGCGGACCGGCCATATAATTCCACATATTATCCAATTAACAATTCCCCCCAATCTCCTTTACTTCACTATCATTATATGTTTAATGCGGGAGGTAGTTACTGGAATATGTTATTTGTTGAAATGTCTCACCCTGAACTTTACGCCCAATTCCGCGGCAATGACCTCACACTTCCTGATATCCTCCGCCGGTATAACATCAACCACAGTTATTGTCACTTCGGGAATATATTCTCTGCATTCTTTAATAAAATCCAATACCGAGTAATAGGCTTCCTCTCCGTATTCCGGTTTGCACAGCCTTTGATAGTCCTCTGCATTCTTTGCATTGAGACTTATCGAAACCGAATCGACAAGCCCCTCCAGCAGAGGAACAATATTTCTGCCATATATAAGGTTTGCCTGGCCGTTGGTGTTTAACCGGATCCTTGTATTGTAATTGTCTTTCAGGTATCTGCTTACCTCCAGTACCTGTTCAAGCCTCATAAGGGGCTCCCCGAAACCACAAAACACTATTTCCCCGTATTTTTCAGGGTTACCCACAGCTTCGATTATCTCCCGGGTTTCCGGTTCCTTTTCAAGCCGCAGGTTACTTCCTCCAATACCATCAGCGATATCCCTTATACAAAAACTGCATTTGTCAGTGCATTTATTGGTCAGGTTTATGTACAGGTTTTCCTTCAGCGTATAGGTATACATTTATCATTCCTCCATCCAGGAAGCTGCCATTTACAACAGGCTGCCCCGTCCCGTCTTATTCAAGTAACGATATGCCGGCAGCCAAAGGATATTATAGCATATTTATATATCAATATTAAACAGCCTTTTAGTGTTGTCAAGGACAGTTTCCAATAGCCTGTCGCTGTTTAGCCCTTTTATTCTGCTTATTTCTTTGGCTACATACCTGACATTGCCCGGATAATTCCTTTTGCCCCTTAGTGGAACGGGAGCAAGATACGGACAGTCGGTTTCTACCAGCAGCCTTTGAACAGGCACATAGTCGGCAACTTCCTTAGCTCTTCTCGCATTGTCAAAGGTAACCGGCCCCGCAAAGGATATTAAGAAGTTCATATCCATGCATTCCTTCGCCATTTCTCTGCTGCCCGAAAAACAGTGCATTACTCCGCCTGTTTCCCAGGCCCTTTCTTCCTTAAGCACTTTCAAGGTATCTTCATGGGCCTGTCTGTCATGTATCACTATCGGCAGTTTTAATTCCCTGGCAAGGCCTATCTGTTCCCTGAAAACCTGTTTTTGTTTTTCCCTGGGCGAAAAATCGTAATGATAATCCAACCCTATTTCCCCTATGGCTACCACCTTTTGTTTCCCCGCCAGTAAGCGAAGCAGCTCCACGGTATTGTCATCCGCCGTTTTTGCATCGTGGGGATGTATCCCTACCGCCGCATAAATAATGGTATGCTTATCGGCAAGAGCGATTGATTTTATGCTGGAGGAAAGGTTTGAACCGGCATTGATTATACAAACCATTCCTTCATCCACACACCTCTTTATTACCTCTTCCCTGTCGTCATCAAACCTTTTATCGTCCAGATGGGCATGGGTATCAACAAGCATATGCCCCACCCCCTAGGTTATCTTTGAACCGTTGGGTATTTTCTTCTCCAAAGTCACTACCGCCAGTTCCTCGTCACCGGGGGTGGATGCCGCCAGAATCATGCCCCGGGATTCTATTCCCATAAGCTTAGCGGGCTTAAGATTTGCAACTAATACAACCTGCCTGCCTATAAGCTCTTCCGGGCTATAAAAGTTGGAGATACCGGACACTACCTGTCTTGTCTCTTCCCCTGTGTCAAGCTTAATTTTTAACAGCTTGTTGGATTTTTCCACTCTCTCGCATTCAATTACCGTAGCAACCCTAAGGTCCACCTTTGCAAAATCGTCAATTGATATAAATTTTTCCTCCACTTTACTCTCCTCCTGTTTGTTTTCGTTCTCACCATGCTGTGATTTTTCCATATCTATTCTGGGAAAGATTGTCTCTCCCCTTCTTACCTTGATGCCGGAAGGCAGTTTCCCGAACTGTTTTATGTCTTCCCATTCGGTCCCCTGGCCGTGGTCCATACCCAGCTGCACCCAGATTTTAGATGGTGTATCCGGCATAAAGGGACTAATAAGCACCGAAATTATCCTTATACAATCCGCAAGGTTATATATAACCGTTGCAAGCCTGTCTCTTTTGCTCTCATCCTTAGCCAGTATCCACGGCATGGTCTGGTCAATATACTTGTTTGTCCTTCCTATGAGTTTCCATATTTCCGCCAAAGCATTGCTGAACTGAAGATTGTCCATATATTCTTCAGCTGCCCCGGGAGTTGAAACCGCCAGGTCCTTCAGCTCCGGATCGGGGTCCTCTTCGGCTGCCGGTTTTGGTATAATACCGCCAAAATATTTTTCCACCATCACAACCGTCCTGTGCAGCAAATTACCCAGGTCATTTGCAAGGTCCGCGTTTATCCTGCCCACCAGGGCTTCGTTGGAAAATACTCCGTCAGAACCAAAGGGCATCTCCCTCATCAGGAAATACCTGATGGCGTCGACGCCGTACCTGTCGGCCAGCACCACCGGATCCACCACGTTGCCCTTGGACTTGGACATCTTTCCTCCTTCCAGGATTAGCCAGCCGTGGCCGAATACCTTTTTGGGCAGCGGTTCTCCTAAGGCCATCAGCATTGCCGGCCATATTATGGTATGGAACCGGACTATTTCCTTGCCCACCAGGTGCACGTCGGCGGGCCAGTATTTTTGGTACAGGGACGGGTCATCGGATGCATATCCCAACGCGGTTATATAGTTGGACAAAGCATCCACCCAGACGTATACAACATGGCCCTCATCAAAGTCCACCGGTATTCCCCAGTCAAAGGATGTACGGGATACACACAGGTCCTCCAGCCCCGGTTTCAGGAAGTTGTTTATCATTTCATTTTTCCTGGATTCCGGTTGAATAAAATCATTCTCCTCAATAAACCTTATCAGTCTTTCCTGGTATGCGGAAAGACGGAAAAAGTATGCCTCTTCACGGGTCAGCTCCACTTCCCTTCCGCAGTCGGGGCATTTGCCGTCAACAAGCTGATGTTCTGTCCAAAATGCTTCGCAGGGGGTACAGTACCAGCCCTCATAATGGCTCCTGTAGATATCTCCGTTATCGTACAGCTTACTGAATATCTTCTGCACGGCTTTAACGTGTCGGGGCTCGGTTGTTCTTATAAAATCATCGTTTGATATATTAAGCACCTTCCACAGCCTTACTATACCCTCCACTATCCTGTCCACATACTGCTGCGGTGAAACCCCGTTGGCGTCTGCCACCCTTTGTATCTTCTGGCCGTGCTCATCGGTGCCGGTAAGGAAGAACACGTCGTATCCGGTGAGCCTTTTGAATCTGGCCATTGTATCCGCCGCCACAGTGCAGTATGCATGCCCTATATGCAGCTTGTCGCTGGGATAATAAATAGGTGTTGTGATATAATAGGTTTTCCTGTTCATCTCATCTCCTCCTTTTAAATGTCCCCGATTAATAAGCTCTGGGGTCAGGGGACACACCGCTGCCAACTAAAACGCCCCCACCGTTTCCGGTAGGGGCGATTAATGGTCACGTTACCACCCTACTTCGCCATCGTCTTGCCAACAGACAGCCTTTTTCCGGCAACCGTTCGATTGCCTGCCCTTATAACGGGGGCTACCGCTGCGGCCTACTAATTCCTTTCAGCCGCAAGGCTCCGGGGCCATCTTCGGGATATACTCAAGCGCCGGTTCTCACCCTTCCCGGTTCTCTGCAGCATCGGTAATATCCTTACTCTTCCCTTCATAGCCTTTTGGTCTTTAACATGTATTATGTATCCCTTTTCATAGAATATACAGAAGATTTTTGCTTTTGTCAATGGCTATCCGAAAATCAGTCTGCAAATAGCCACCGAAGCCATTACTCCGGCCAAATCGGCCAGCAGGGCCGCCGGCAGGACATGGCGGGTATCTCTTATGCCAACTGCCCCAAAGTAAACCGCTATTGTATAGAATATTGTTTCGGTGGACCCCATCATTGTACTGGCAGCCCTGCCGGCAAAGGAATCCGGCCCGTATTCACAAAGAATTTCGTAAAGCACTCCCAAGGCCCCGCTGCCCGAAAGGGGACGAATTAATACCATTGGCAGCACTTCGGGTGGAATACCCACAAGCCCTGCAGGAAAGCCAAGCAGAAAAAGCATTATTTCCATTGCTCCTGAATTTTTGAATATACCTATTGCCATAAGTATGGCAACTAGGTAGGGAAGTATTTTTACCGAAATTTTGATACCTTCGGCGGCACCTTCTATAAACACTTCATATATTTTAACGCCCTTAATATAACCGTAGACAAGTACCGATAGAACTATAAGGGGAACGGCAAGGGAGGATATTGCTCCGACAATGCTTTGCATAGTTTTTCCCCTAATATAACCTTTGCAGTATTTTGGCAGATAATACCCCTACCGCGGTTGATACGGTTGTTGCTATAAAAGCCGTTCCCACTATTTCTGTCGGGTTAACAGAGCCGGCGGCGGCGCGAAGGCCAATGACGGTGGCGGGAATAATCTGTACCGAAGATGTGTTGATTACCAGGAATGTACACATTGCATTTGTTGCCCTGGCCGGCCTGGGGTTCAATTTTTGAAGTTCCTTCATGGCATTTATGCCAAGGGGTGTTGCCGCATTACCAAGTCCCAGCATATTTGCGGCAATGTTCATTATCATGGCTCCCATTGCCGGATGGTTTTCGGGTACATCGGGAAACACGACTTTTAACACCGGCCTTATAAATCCGGCCAGCTTATGAACCATACCGCACTTTTCTGCTACCCTCATTACTCCGGTCCACAGGGCCAGCACCCCCATAAGCCCTATGAAAAGTTCAACCGCGGCCGAAGCACTGTCCATTATACCAACAGACACATCGGCCATTCTGCCACCACAGGCCGCCGCCACAACACCGGCGATAATAAGGCCCAGCCATACTTTGTTCATCATGGGGTCTCCCCCTTTCCCGCTGCCGTATGTCGGCATCTGTATAATAAAGTATATGTGGCCGGACCCGCAGGTATTATTGATACTGCACAAGCAATTTACATTTTTGGCGGCAAAAGCTTATCCCCGGCATTATCCTACAGGACACCGCTTTCTGTTATGTATAACTTGCCTTCCTCCACCAGGCCCCTGCAGTTTAACGGAATTGTTATATTATATTTATCATGGCCTATCATCATATTGGAAATACATGGTTTCCCTGCACAGGCCGCTGTTTCGGCCAGCAGGCTGTCCATATTGCGGCCGGGATATTTTTCATCGGCACAGTCCTTCCACTGCCCGAATAAAACCGCTACGGCATCCCTGAACTTGCCCGCCATTTTAAGGTGGGTAAGCATTCTGTCAATTTTATAGGGCGGTTCACCTATCTCTTCAACAAAAAATATGCAGCCCCTTGTGTCTATCTCATAACAGGTGCCTATAGTGGCACATAACAGGGATAAATTCCCTCCCCTTAAGGGACCTTCAGCTCTTCCCGGGAACAATGTCACCGGTGGTTCCGTGTCCCGTGGGTTAATAACCTCCCCTATCGGCCGGGGACAAAAAAGTGCTCTTTCAAGATAGCTGCGGTTATATTCGGGGAATTTTTCGGTCATCTCTGCCGTCATCGGCCCGTGAAAGGTCACAAGTCCCGTCCTCCGACCTATGGCCAGATGAAGTGCGGTAATATCGCTGTATCCAATAACTATTTTTGGATTGCACCTAATGGTGGCATAGTCAAGCATATGTAGAATCCTTGTGGCGCCGAATCCTCCCCTTACACAAAAAATCCCCTTCACTTCAGGGTCTGCAAACATTTTATTGATATCTTCCGCCCTGTGCTCATCGCTGCCGGCAAAATAACCCAGGCTTTCCCCGGCATGGTCACCAAGCTTAACCCTGAGCCCCATGGATTTTAGGGTATCAACGCTTTTCTCCAGCCTTTTCTCCCTCACCCGGCCCGACGGACATACAAGCCCCACAACATCCCCTTCACATAGTCTGTTGGCCTTTATCAATGTATCCCTCCTCAAACACCGGAAACCTCTGCACAGCACCGGCAGTCGGCCCGTTTGGTTACCTTAATCTCTTCAAAGGTATTGTTCCATATGTCCATATATAGCATTCCTTCCATCATCCTGTCCTTGTTGCCTGTCAGGTACTTAATTGCTTCGTTGGACTGTATGCTTCCCACAATTGACGTCAGGGTTCCCAGAATCCCCGCCGTCTTTGTTGTAGGAAACTTGCCCTGGTCCGGAAGCTGTGGGTATATACATTCAAGACAGGGGCCTTCCCCCGGCACAAAATTTTTCACTACACCACTGGCGGCCACCACCCCGCCGTGGACCCAGGGTGCTTTGTGCTTTACACAAGCCCGGTTAAGCAGAAATCTTGTTTCGAAATTGTCGGTTCCGTCCATTACAATATCCATGTTTTTTATATATTTTTCTATATTTCCCGCATTCAATTCCTCCACCACCGCATCGATTTCCACGTCCGAATTAATTGATTTGAGGACTCTATAGGCAGCAGCAGCCTTGGGAAGGCCCTGGATGACATCCTCTTCGCTGTATAAACCCTGCCTCTGCAGGTTGCTAATCTCCACAATGTCTTTGTCTATGATTCTAATAAAACCTACCCCCGCCCTTACCATTATATTTGCTATGTTGGTTCCCAGGCCGCCGCATCCAATAAGCAGAACCCTGGACTGCTCCAGCCGTTTCTGACCGGAAGTCCCTATACCCCTGACCAGCAATTGCCTTGAATACCTTTCCATTTTAATCTCCTTTCAGTAAATTCAAATACCTTTTCGTTTTTATTATACCCCTGACGGATACCTGCAGCAATAATAATGACTCGCGTCATCGGTATATTAAACGTAAAATTGAATAATTATATAAAAATAACAGTTTTATATAATTACGCATTGACTTTAATTGGTATTACTGGTATACTTTAATTGCTAAAAATTATGTCGAAATATATACGGATTATGAAAGGGGCGAAAACGATGAAATCGACGGGTATTGTGAGGAAAGTCGATGAACTTGGCAGGGTGGTTATACCTATAGAGCTGAGAAGGACTCTTAATATAGCCGAAAAGGATGCTCTGGAAATATATGTGGACGGGGAGCATATAATCCTGAAAAAGTATGAACCAGCCTGCATTTTCTGCGGCAATGCAAGGAACGTAGTTAATTACAAAGGTAAGAACATATGTCCTGATTGTGCACTTGAGCTTAAAAACCAAAAATAGCATGGAAAAAATAGCCGCCCGACGGCTATTTTTTTTCTATGCTTTCCGCATAAACTATTTTTTTTGGTACTTTTCTTTCGCGGGCGGTCATTTTTATGGCTTCTTTTTTTGAATATCCCCTTTCCATATTCCACAATAAATGTTCCCTTATGCTCATATGCTGCCACGGCCTGTCCGAATCCTCACGGGGACCGGGCACCCCCTGCATCAGCAGCACATATTCGCCTTTTATTTCATTTTCAGAGCTCCAGCTCAGCAGTCCTTCAAGGTCGCTTCTTATATACTCTTCATATTTTTTGGTTAGCTCCCTTGCTATTACCGCCTTCCTGTTTCCAAGTATATCTATGCAGTCCTTCAGCACGTCAACCAACCGGTGGGGTGCTACATAAAGTATTATGGTGCCCGGCTGGGCCTTGAGCTCCTCAATGTATTCCTTTCTCCGTGCCGCACTTTTTGGTGGAAACCCTCCGAAATAAAACCGGTCGGCAGCCATCCCGGATGCGGCCAGAGCGGTTATCGCCGCCACTGCTCCCGGAAGGGATAATACTTCTCCCCCCGCCTCAATAAAGGCAGTTATCAGTTCAAACCCGGGGTCCGAAATGCACGGTGTACCGGCATCCGATACCAGCGCGATTTTTTTACCTTTCAAAAGCATCCCCAGCAGGTATTCCCCCTTTTTCTCCTTGTTGTGCTCATGGTAGCTGGTAATTGGAGTTTTAATGCCGTAATGGTTAAGAAGCTTGATGGTCCTTCTTGTATCCTCCGCCGCAATTACGTCCGCCTCCTTAAGCACCCGCAGAGTTCTTAGGGTGATGTCCTCCAGGTTTCCTATGGGTGTCGGACATATATAGAGTATCCCCTTGTCTGCCATAAACGCTACATCCTTTCTCCCCTGTAATATATGCTGTGTATCTCATTGGTGTATCTGCGGTCCTGGTTGTATATCACAAGGGGCTTTAACACTTTGAGAAACCTTCCGCCTTCCTTCATGCCTTCCACCAAAAAGAGATTGGATTCCTTTTCAGCGGTGGAATGAACCATTCTTATTCTCTTTGGCTCTATCCCGGTATCTCTCATGCAGGCAAGTACGTCTACCATGCGGTTGCTTCTGTGTATCAGGGCAAGCCTTCCGCCGTTCCTAAGTACCCTGTACGCAGCCCCGATTATATCCTCCAGTGTACACAAAATTTCATGTCTGGCTATGGCCTTGCTGCTGTCCGGATTTTTAAGGCCATGACCGTAGTCTATGTAGGGCGGGTTAGAGACCACCAAATCGGCTGTGCCTTCCGATAATAAAGATGCCGCTTCCTTAATGTCCCCCTCCATAATGCTTACCCGGTCCTCCAGCCTGTTCATCCTTATACTTCTTTTGGCCATATCCACCATGTTTCTTTGTACCTCTATTCCGATTATCTTTGCCGCTTCGGACTTCCCGGCAATTATTATCGGAATAACACCGGTTCCGGTACCGAAATCCACAACCAAATCTCCCTTTTTAACTGTTGCAAAGTTGGCCAGCATAACCGCGTCTATGCCGAAACAGAACTTGTCCGGATCCTGTATTATTTTTAAGTCCCCTATGTTAAGGTCGTCTATCCTTTCACCGTTTTTTATAAATCTTTCCACTGCAGATTCCACCTCTTTACTCCCTAAATGCCGCTTCTACGTACTGCTCCATCTGCTGGTACGTCACAAGACCTATATGCATGTTGCTAATCTCGCCCCCGGGGGTGATTATATAATTGGTTGGAATGCTGGAAACCAGGTATTTCTTGGCAGCCTCCGCCTCGGTGTCCAACAGCACCGGGAATGTAAACCCGTTATCTTCCACCATCTGCCGTACCTTTTCCTTATCCTCCGCAATGTTTACCGCAAGGGCCACAACGTCTCCGTCCTTATATGCCTTGTACAGTTCATCCAGCAGGGGCAGTTCCTCCCTGCACCAACTGCACGTGGTCTGCCAGAAATTAATCAAAACAACCCGTCCCCGATAATCCGACAGTTTCACCATATTGCCTTCAAGGTCGGCAAGCTCAAAATCGCAGGCCATATCTCCGGGGTATACTCCATCACCGTTACTCTCTTTATTTCCACCGCCTGATACATCCCCTTCGGTATTATCCTTATTCCCGTCAAGATCTCCGCTTACTCCGGGCTGGTCAATGCTGTCATCTCCGGGTATTTCCCCGGGGGATACGTCCTTTTGAAGTGTCGGCGCCCATACAAGAACTACCAACAACAACACTGCAGCTGCAGCTGTAATCCATTTCTTCATCTTTTTGTACCTCCGGAACTAATTGTACTGTTTTCATATGATTTTTGCCGTAAAACACTTCCGTATCCCTTATAGTGCGCAGCGTGTGCAGATTAGATACGGCTTCCTAAATATATGATAAAAGACCCTTTAGTCAGGGTCTTTTTACTTTAAACTTCAGATTCGGGTTTTGGAGCGTCCACCGGACATACGTCAGCACACGCACCGCACTCAATGCACCCCTCCGGGTCTATGACGTACTTATCATCGCCTTCGCTTATAACCCCCTCAGGACATTCGGGCTCACATGCACCACAGCTGATGCAATCGTCAGTAATTATATATGCCATTGTGTTCACCTCCAGTTAATTGTCTTTAAGCTTACAACCAATGTAACCTTGTAGCTCCTTTAATATTGTAACATTGAAACCATCTTTTTCAAAGTAAAATTTGTCCTGGCGGCTAAATCTACGCCTGATCCGATACCGGCTTTACCTGTGACAGCTTGAATTCCTTTATATCCGTCTCTTCATCACTTACCAGTTTCACTTTAACCATCTGTTTAAGAAAGTTTATCTCAAGTATTATCCCCTCTCCGGAGGGAGTGGATACCTTTGTGCCTATGGGGGGAACGTCTTTCTTTATTACTTCGTACACGTCCTCTTCATATTTTAGACAGCACATAAGCCGTCCGCATATTCCCGATATCTTTGTAGGATTTAACGATAGATTCTGCTCCTTTGCCATCTTTATCGATACCGGCTCAAAGTCCCCCAGAAAAGTGGCACAGCAGAGGGATCTGCCGCAGGGGCCCAATCCTCCCAGCATTTTTGCCTCGTCCCTGACCCCTATCTGTCTTAACTCTATTCTGGTTTTAAATATCGAGGCCAGGTCCTTTACCAAATCCCTGAAATCAACACGTCCGTCGGCAGTGAAATAAAAAATTATCTTGTTGGTATCAAAGGTGTATTCCACATCAACAAGTTTCATCTCCAGGCCGTGCTTGCCGATTTCATTAAGGCATATTTCAAAGGCTTCCTTTTCCTTTGCCCTGTTCTGTTTGTCGGCCGAAATGTCTTCTTCGGTTGCCACCCTTATCACCTGTTTAAGCGGGGCGACTATATCTTCTTCCTTCACCTTCTTGGGACCCACTGCAACATCTCCCAGTTCAATTCCCCTTACCGTCTCTACTATAACCTTTTGTCCGGTTTTAACATCCAGATTCCCGGGATCGAAGTAATATATCTTGCCAGCCCGCTTGAACCGGACTCCGACAACTGTCAGCATTTTTATACCTCCTGTATTTCCAGCAGTAGTACTTCCATGGTCAACTGCGCATTTGCATTGAACTTTAAGGCTTCCCTCGCCTTAGACACGGCATCCGCCAGTTTGCCCAATCTGGCCAGTGTAAACCTCGAAGCTATCCTTTGTGTAAAGTCCCCGCCTTCTTTAATATACAGCAAATGTCTGTCCCGGGCAACCTTTAACGCGATTATATCCCTTATCTGCATCAGCAAATAGTCCAAAAACCCCTCCACCGACCTGTCGGCATCCTTTAAAACCATGTCTGTAATCTCCTGGACTTGGGTAAACCCTGGTTCCAACAGGCGGCCAACAACTTCCCGGTACAACCCGTGGTCAAAGGCCGGTTCTTCTGCGTCCATTCTCAAAATCTGGCACCGGGAGATAACCGTTGGCAGAAGACTGCCTAAGCCGGCAGAGCATATAAGTATTATGCCGGTTCCGGGGGGTTCCTCCAAAACCTTCAGCAGGCAGTTTTGTGCCTGTACAGTCATCTTGTCTCCCTGGCAGATAACGCTGACCCTCTTTTTGCCTTCGTAGGGCTTTATATATACTTCCCTCTGTAGTTTCCTAATCGGGTCAATGCCAATGCTTGTTCCCTCCGGCTCAATAACTGAAACATCCGGATGGTTGTGCTCTCCTATTTTTCTGCAGGAGCTGCATGCCCCGCAGGGCCTGCCTGCACCCTTAAGGCAGTTTACTCCCCTGGCTATAAAATCCGCAAGGCTTTTCTGATCCTTGTTCCCGCCGATTATTATATAAGCATGGGAAGCCTTGCAGGACTGTATGGCTTGGGTGATTAAATCGTATATATTCATCGAAATACCTCCAATCAGGTATACAGATCGATAAGAAGTCCCCTAATATTATCCGCCCGCTCCAGTATTTTCAGCTTATCCCTCTGTCCGCTCATCATCTCTTTAGTCAGTTCCTCAAGCTCATGATTTATCCTCTTAACCAGGGAATACA
>CAZGUG010000015.1:2095-7688 GCA_964529035.1 uncultured Clostridium sp. | reverse complement strand
GCCGACTTTCCTGACTTTCATATTATCCCCCCCTGTACAGTATTATTACCCGTACGCAGCGTAAAACCGCAAAGAGGTAATTTATCCAATCAGACCGGAAACTATTTTGTATACCCTTTCATGTATTATATCGGCAGGCAGAAGTTCTTTGTTTGCTTCGTCCAGGCACTTTACCCTTCGCCAGCCGTATTTTTGGGCTATATAAAGGGCATTAAGATAAGTTCTTTCAAGATATTCATAATTGCTTTCATGGATGTCCCTTTCCTTGCCCCCGGTGAATTTGTTTACCCTTAGCTCCATAAGTCTTTGACTTATTTCGGGAGGAACATCCAGGAATATTACCAGGTCAGGAGCGGGAAGACGGTATATTTCAAACTCCAATTCCCAGAGCCAGTCTAAAAATTTGTCCTTTTCATCCGGGTTGGCTATCTTTGACCCCTGATGAACCATATTTGACGTTGAATACCTGTCTGCTATTATCAAGCCGCCGGCATTGTAGAATTCGCCCCACAGGTCCACATAGCTGCAGTACCTGTCCAGCGTAAACATAGGGCTCGCTATATAGGGGTCAACGCTCTGGGGGTCCCGCCCGAATTTGCCGCTTAAATACATTTTCACGAATACCGAAGAATCGCTTTGGTAGTTTGGAAATTCAATTTTTTTAACGTTTTTCCCTTCTTTTTTAAGCCTTTCATACAGCATCGCCGTTTGAGTAGCCTTGCCGCTTGCATCCGAGCCGGATTCTATCGTAACAAGTTTTCCGTTCATGCTATACAACACCTCTTTAATCAGACATTGGTATCTACGACCGCTTCAACCCGTCCGCTGTACAAACCCTTTATGTTTATATTCAATGCCTTATATTTATTAATTTTGTCTATAACTGCGGCACTGAACCGTTCCCCGGGACATATCAGCGGTACCCCCGGCGGATATGGAACAATACCGCCTGCCGATATCCTGCCCTCGGCCCTGTCCAGTTCCACACGCACCCATTCTTTGTCCAGAACCTCCCACGGCTGCATTCCGCAGCAAATATCCGGAATGTCAAAGCCGGGTAGTATTCTTCTTTCCGGCACCCGGCGCGTCTTTAGCCCTCTACAGCCCCTCACAAGCCGGTCCAAATGCTCCTGCTTACTGGCAGCGGTAACCACTCCCAGCCAGTTTGCCATGTCGTATAATTCCCCGTATACATTTGCCCTTCCGAGCTGCCGGTCAAGCATATGCCCGTCTATACCAGCCCCGAGACAGTTGATTATAAGTTTGGTCTCGTCGTAGTCATGACAGCCTGCTTTTTTAAAGTATTCCCTGTCCGGGCAGAACAAACCGCTGTCAAGGTTATTGATACGCCGTCTTGTTTCGGAAGTTTGTTCACAGATTTTACTGAGGCTTACCGCACCCGAAGACGACATTATGTGCCTGGCGGCATCAAGGGACGCCATAATCGGGTAGGAGGGGCTGGTGGTCTGGATAATGCCCAGCATTCGATACAGCCTTTCCTTGTCGATCCTTTTCCCCGTCACATGGAGCCAGGCTCCCTGGGTCAGTGCAGGCAAGGTTTTATGGGCACTCTGGATTACGATATCGGCTCCACAGTCCACCGCACTGACCGGCAGTCCCTCCCAGAACTTAAGGTGCGCACCGTGGGCTTCGTCAACAACAACAAAGGCGCCGCTTTGCTCTGCCGTATCCGCTATCGCCTTTATGTCCGAACAAATACCGTAGTAGCTGGGACTGGTTATTACAACAGCCTTAACGCCTTTGTTCTCTTTAAAGGCATCCTTTATCCTTTTTATATCAACAGACATGGGTATACCGGTATGCCTGTCAACCGGCCTTACAACAAAGACCGGCTTCAGTCTCCCAAGCATAAGTGCGTTTATAACCGAACTGTGGCACTGCCTGTCGACTATTACTGTATCCCCCGGCCGGGTCACCGCAAGCAGCGACGCGAGGATGCCCGCCGTACTGCCGTTTACCAAAAAGAAGGTATGCCTGACACCATAGGCCTGGGCCGTAAGGTGCTGGGCCTCCTTTATAACGCCCTCAGCCGAATGGAGGTTGTCCATGCCGGGCAGTTCCGTAATATCATATCCGAAAATGGTATTGAATATATTTGTCCCGTCATCCATCAAATCCGGTATTCCCTTATGTCCGGGCACATGAAAACTCACCGGTTCTTTTGCTTTATGGGCCATTAATTTTTCCACAAGGGGTCTTTTTTTCTGCATACAGCTGCCTCCCGTAGCGGTTTTCATCCAAACCGCTGGCGTAATGAAACTTCATGCTGCCCTTACGCAAAAATTCGAATACGCATACGGTCAGGCGGTAAAACTATAAAGCGGGAGGTATTATATGAACAGTATAAAGGACTATATAAGGCTTTACCGCAAATTCAAAACCGATGCCGAACTGGCGGAGGATACCGGCCTTTCCAAAGAAGAGGTGCAGTCCTTAAAAAGGCAGATAAACCTCGAGCTATTATTCAATGAAAACCAAAAATGAAAGCGTCTATGGTGACCCTTCATGAAGGGTCAGCGCATGTTTAAAGGTCCGGCCGGTTCTTTTAACCAGGGATTTTGTAAAATCCCTGCTCGGACCAAAAACCACTCCCCCGGTCCTTCCATCCAGGCTGTATATAATCATCCTTCTGCCGCTGTCTTTCTTATCACACAGAAAGTAATACACCCTTCCGTCAAAATCCTCCTGGCACCTTATATCAAGTATACTGTCGTAGGGAATCTCCATAAGCCTTATCTCCCTTATCCCCATAGCGCGGTGAAATACCAGCTTGTTTTCGGTAAGCATATAGTAATACTCGGACACCTTACGGGTCATAACTATGTATGCAATTCCCATAACCGACAATACCAGTATAACGCTCGCCACCCCCGCCGCCGGCCGGGAAAGCCTGCTAATTATAAAAGCAGCGGTATTTATAAATAGTATCACACCGATAATGAGCAGTAAAACACCCATGCCGGAGCTTTTTCGCTGGCAGTTCCTTTCCCTCATAATTTCATCCATGCATATCTTCCCCTCATAGATTGCTGCGGCAGTATTGTATGCCGTCGGAGGATTTTCGGCCCCGTGTTCCCGATTAACATTATAACACATAAACGGTTTTACTACATTCCTGCAAGCATTGGAAGCAGTGTGGAGATGGCGGGTATATACGTTATTATTGCAATATCAACAATCATAATCAATATAAAGGGCAGGACAGCCATTGTTATTCTTTCAAGGGAAACCCCCGCTATACCGCAGCCTACAAACAGGCACATTCCAAGGGGAGGAGTAGCCATTCCCACCGCCAGGTTTACCACCATGATAATTCCGAAATGAAGCGGGTCTATTCCGATTTGCGTAACTACCGGCAGAAATACCGGTGCGGTAATTATTATCGCCGCCGTGGTTTCCAAAAAAGTCCCCAGCAGTAGAAGAAGTATGTTTATCAGGGCAAGAATCATGATCGGGTTTTCGGTTAAGGACAGTATTTGGGATGCGATAGCCTGGGGAACCTGCTCAGAGGCCAGAATCCATCTGAACACCGATGCGGTGGCTATAATGAACATAATAACCGCGGTGCTTACCACCGTTTTTACCAGTATGCTTTCCAGATTTTCTATTTTCAGTTCTCTGTAAATAAAGAAACCTGTTAAAAACCCGTATACCACGGCTATGACAGCAGCCTCGGTGGGTGTAAAATATCCTCCGTATATGCCTCCGAGTATTATTACAGGCATAAGCAGCGCAAAGAAAGCCTCCTTAAAGGGAGCCACTCTTTTTTCAAGCCCCGTATCGTTTCCTTTCCCTCCGCCCTTCTTCTTTGCCAGCCGGTGCGCCGTCAGCATCAGGCTGGCGCCCACAATTATACCCGGCAGCAGGCCGCCTATAAAAAGCGCACCCACCGATACACCGGTCAGTACACCATACACAACAAGGGGTATGCTGGGGGGAATCATGACCCCCAATGTACCCGCCGCCGCTTGGACAGCAGCAGCATAGTCCTTTTCATATCCCCTTTCCACCATGGCCGGAATCATTATCGAACCTATCGCCGCCACGGTGGCGGCCGCAGAACCGGATATGGCACCAAAAAACATACTGGCTACGATTGCTACCAGTGCAAGGCCGCCGTAGGTCCCTCCCACCATCAAATTGGCCAGGTCCACCAACCGTCGTGATATACCGCCATGTTCCATCAGGAAACCGGCCAGTATGAAAAAGGGTACCGCCATAAAGGGAAAGGAATCCACCGCGGTAAACATCTGTTGTACCACTATAATATAGGGAATGTTCCCCTCGGCTGCTATGGCAGCCATGGAGGCCAGTGCAATTGCTACGGCTATCGGTACATTTATCATCACAAACATAATAAAGCTTGTAAAGAGGACTGCTATCATCTATTCTCCCTCCCGGGCTCCGAAACTTTTCAGAAGGTCATATGCCGAATAAACAAACATGAGAATGCCTCCGGCAAGTATTGCCGAATAGGGAACCGCCATGGACAGTTCCATTGCCGGAGAAAGCTGCAGCCTAACAATTCCAAGTATCCTGCAGCCCAGTACAATCATTGCAGCAAAAAAAGTCATGGACAATACATTGGCAGCGGCAAGGGCCCATCTCTTTTTACCGGGGGATAAAACCCTTACCAGGGCTTCCACCCCGATATGGCCCTTTCTCCTGACGGCTATGCTGGCCCCCAGAAAGGATACCCATACCATAAGATACCTGGCCAGCTCTTCCGACCACGGTATGGCGGATTTCACCACCGACCTGAATATCACCTGCAGAAATATCGCCACAACCATAACCGCCAGCATGCCCGCCGATATCATCTCAACCGTACGGTTGACCTTGTCCAAAACTTTGCCAAAATACTCCATAAAAGTAACCCCTTTCAGGTTTTGCGATAATTTAATCGGGGTCAGCAAAAACAAGCCAACCCCAATAAACCCGGAAAGACAATCCTGCCGACAGACGGTTTTTTTATATAAGCGGCGATTGTCTTCCCTGTTTGCTACTGCATATTTATTATTTGATCCAACAGCCCGGCATCCTCGCCAAGCTCGTCTCTGTACTGGTCGTATACCTGCATGGTCCTTTGCAGGAATGCAGCCTTATCCGGGGTGACAACCTTCATCCCCGCCTGCTCCAGCAGTTCTATCTGCTGGTTCTCCATATCGGTTATAAGCTGCCTTTCAATAATGCCGGATTCCCTCGCCGCCTCAACAAATATCTCTTTATATTCCTCCGGAAGATTATTATACCGGCTGCTGCTCACAAGCAGTATAGCGGGGGAATATACATGCCCGGTCAGGGTGAGATGCTCCTGAACTTCGTAAAGCTTATGTGTGTAAATGATTGGTATAGGGTTTTCCTGCCCGTCCACGGCACGCTGCTGAAGGGCTGTAAACACTTCTCCCCATGCCATAGGAGTGGGAATGGCATCAAGGGCGGTCCAAATACCCATATGAACCTTGTTTTCCATTGTCCTCAGCTTTATTCCCTTTACATCCTCGGGCACAAGTACTTCCCTTTTGGAATTTGTAAAGTGCCTGAACCCGTTTTCGTACCAGGCCAGCCCCTT
>CAZGUG010000015.1:0-1995 GCA_964529035.1 uncultured Clostridium sp. | reverse complement strand
TACAGTACTATGCTTATATTCCCGTTGGTCCTTTGTTCGACCATTTCCTTGAACTTCAGTGCCCCCAGGTGATACGGATGCTGTTCATTGACCGCATGTCCCAGTTTAAACACATGTTCTTCCTGCTGTCCCTCCGGTGCTTCCGGCATATTGTCCGCACTACACCCGAACAGCAAAATCAAAGTAAAAAACACCGCTGTAAGTCCTGTAAGATTTCGTTTTGTAAACATTAAATTTTCCTCCTTATTTTATACTAAGAGTCAGCCCTTTTTCAGTGGCTGCCCCGTATATCCCAAACCAAAAACCTTATCCCGGTTTGCCGGCCAGCCTTTCGGCGGCGGTAAGGATATTCTCCATCAATACCGTTGTGGTTACCGAACCAACACCTCCGGGTACAGGCGTAATCATTGAAACCAAAGGCTCAAGTTCATCAAAATCAACGTCTCCCACCAGTCTGCCGGATACCATGTTAATCCCTACATCGATGACAACGCTTCCCCTTTTCACGTGCCCCGCCCCTATCATTTTGGGTACGCCTGCGGCTGCTACTATAACATCGGCGGCCGAGGTTTCCCTGGCAAGGTCCTTTGTTTTGGAGTGACATACCGTTACGGTGGCATTCCTTTTAAGAAGCAGCATGGCAGCCGGTTTGCCCACCACCATGCTCCTGCCTACAACAACTACTTTTCTGCCTTCAACGTCAATATTGTAATGATTCAAAATTTCCATCACCGCCTGGGCGGTACAGGGATTGAAGCCGCCTTCCTTCCCCTTGAACACCTTTGAAAGGTTATGCATGGTAATACAGTCAACGTCCTTATCGGGAGATATGTTTCTTTCTACCGCATCCCATCCAATTTCCCCGGGTATCGGCCTCATAACCAAAAGCCCATGTACCCGCGGGTCGTTATTCATGGCGGATACTTCCTCAATCAACCGCTCCTTATTGATATCTTCCGGAAAAACCACCGTATGGCAGCTTATCCCACATTCCGAAAGCGCCTTTGAAGCTCCCCTGGCATAGGCCTTTGCATCTTCCCTGCCGCCAACCATGATTATGTTTAAGGCAGGATATATATTCATGGCTTTAAGTTTTCCAACCCTCGCCATAATCTGTGACCTTTTGTGCTGCGCCACTTCCTTACCCTTTAGTATAACCGCCATCATAAGTCCCTCCCATTTATGGCCGCTTAGAAAAGCCCTGAAATCCTGCCCTGATCATCGACATCTATGGACTGTGCAGCCGGTACCTTTGGAAGCCCAGGCATGGTCATAATATCACCGGTAAGAGCCACTATAAAGCCTGCACCGGCTGATATTCTTATGTCCCTGACCGAAACTTTGAAACCTTCAGGTTTTGCAATAAGCTTAGGGTTATCCGAAAGGGAATACTGTGTTTTGGCCATACACACCGGCAGCTCAGACAGGCCCAGTTCCTCGGCACGTTTTATGCCCTGAACGGCTTTGTCTGAGAACACAACACCCTCTGCACCGTATATTTCCACAGATATTTTTCTTATTTTATCCGTTAAGCTGTCCTCATCGCTGTAAGCAAACCGGAACTTATTCTTTCCCTTATCAATTATTTCAAGAACCCTTTCGGCAAGTTCACGTCCGCCTTCTCCGCCCCTGCCCCATACTTCGGACAATGCCACATTCACGTTGTACGCGGCGCACTGCTGCCGGATTAATTCCAGTTCCCCGGCTGTATCGTTGGGAAATCTGTTTAATGCAACCACCGCCGGCAGGCCGAATTTTCGGGTAATGTTCTCAACATGCTTCAAAAGGTTTGGAATACCCCTTTTCAACGCATCCAGGTTTTCTTCGCCCAATTTGTCCCTGGAAACACCTCCGTGATGCTTAAGAGCCCTTACCGAAGCCACTATTACCACCGCGTCGGGTACAAGACCTGCTTTACGGCATTTTATGTCAAAGAACTTTTCCGCACCCAGGTCGGCACCAAAACCCGCCTCGGTAACCACATAGTCACAAAGC
>CAZGUG010000014.1:20397-38400 GCA_964529035.1 uncultured Clostridium sp. | reverse complement strand
TCATTGAAGAATCCGGTGGTTAACAAGGCATATATTACATAGCCAATATATAGGATATATTTTTGATTTAACCTGCCGTTTATTGCCAGATAAGGATGTGTAAAAAAAACTCCTGACGATAAAAACGTCAGGAGTTTTTTGCTAGTCGTCCCGTAACCGGATATCCTCCAACTGCGGAGGGAACAGCGGAAGCCCGAAGAATTCCTCGCATATGGCTTCTGCGAATTCCTCGCAGGGCGGTATGAAACAGAAACCGAATGCTGGTATCAGGAGCTCGACTTCTGCAATAACCTTCAGAATAATAGTGATGCAAAGGTCCAGTCTGAATCTGAAATCGTTTAAGAAAGTACCGTCTGCGCAGGTGGCCCCTACCGTTGCTTCGATTTCAAAGGGGATAATGGCATCGTCAGGCACAAAAAGTACTACATCCTTGTGTACGGTTATGGTAGCAGTACCTGTTCCCCTTACACCATTGGCATCGATAAACTCCACCACAATGGGTATTTCGACATCTGCCCTTACCCTGGCGAGATTATCGCGATCACGGTCTTTGTCACGTTTTTTGTCACGGCCTTTGATTCTATCAACCCTTAAATTTTTGATAACCCCCCTGGATTTTACGTTTCTGCACCTTACAAAATTCAAGGGTTTTGTAAAGGGTCCCCCGGTGGGGCATATCACCACTTTTTCATCTTCAAGAACCAACTGCTGAAGGCATGCATCGTATACCTTCTTGACCTGTACACAAACCCTCTCTCTTACTCCGAGAGTATCCTGACCTCCTGCCACAAGCCCGGGACAGTTTCTGTTTTCTCTGCCGGCAGCTGCATAGAAAGACATGTATTCAACTCCTTTCACACATTTTTGGGTTTATATACCCTGTTGCAGTAGTAATATATGAAAGCGGATGCTTTTTGGTGCATTGCTGTTCAGGCATTTCTTCTAATTAATCCTGTTCGGCATATATTCTTTATAGGGGTGATAATATGGTTGGCAGTTTGCCTGAAAAGAAACTGGTTATAGACAGCAAACGAAATGTCTGGCTGTTTTATCCCACATCATCAGGTAAGATAGCCTATGTTTTCAAAAAAAACAGGGCCGAAGCAAAGACGGCACAGCTTGGTATTGACGGCTATATTCGGGATATCGACTTATTGGTGGATGAAAACGATACAATACATGTGACTGCCCTGAATTCGGGACAGAAAATTTTTTATTTAAGGCACGAGGCGGATAAATGGATGAGTCATGTTTTGTACAGTTTTGCCGGGAAACAGGCAGCGGTTTCAAAGCTTAAGATTGTAAAACAAAAGGCCAGTCTGCATTTGTTTTACCTGTATTCCGAAAGGGGAGGGAGTTGTGCGCTGTTTCACCACCACTGGACAGGAAACGGGTGGAAGGGTTATAAGGTGTTTGACATGCCGAAAGAGGCGGGCAAAATATGTTATGATGCAGATGTTGCCGGTGACGGCAGTCTGCATGTGATTGCAGCCGAACAAAAAGGCCTTTACCTTTGGGAGTTCAATAACGGGCTGTGGAATGAAAAAGCAAGCGGAAAGAATGAGGAATGGGAAGGCGTTGAGAGTATAACATTGCAGGGAGACTTGGTTTTATTCAGAAATTACAGGGGTGCATATTTTTTGAGTGGAGTACAAAGGCTTGGTAGTATGCAGCCCGAAGAAATTGTCACAGGTGAACATGTGGAACAGGGGCCTGTGGTTGTTAACAGGAAAAATACACTGTATGCGGCATGGGCTCAGGGGAACAGTTTGGGGTACAGGACTTCCTACGACGGGGGCTTAAGTTGGGGTAGGGTTAAGTATTATCATCACGCCCTGGATGAAAGGTTGGAAGTCTACGGGTTCTCGAATAACTACTCCCTCCTTGTGGATGCGAAACGAATGATTGCCACCCGGCCCCCCGAACTTCACATTCCTTTTTTGCACAGGTCCAGCGAAAGGATAAAGCTTCCGGTAGAAGCTTATGACGAAGCTGAAAAGGGTTCCCCAAAAAGCATCAGTGAAGCCGGCCCGGTGCCCGGTAAGCCATCCAATAACACAGAGGTCCGGCATAACGGAAATACGATTAAAGAAGGGAATTTGAAGCAAAACGACACCCAGGCCGACCCGGACAGCGGAAAGGATGAAAGGTTTAGCGAAAAATCGGCCGCACGGATAGAAAGGATAGAAGCCGGACTTGATGCACTGGAAAAAAGACTGGAAGGGGAAGTGCTGGAAAAACTACAAAGGCTGGGTGAGGAAATAAGAGGGCTGAAAAAGATTTTGGAAAACACAAACCGGAAATTGGAAACAACCGAGCCCGAAGCGGGTAGTATAATAACACAGGATTTGATAAACAGATGCCAGAAAAAGAAGTGACGGGACAGCGTGTTGATTTTAAAGAGGTGCTTTGATATGCTTAAGGAAAACCGGGAATTGGAGGTAATACCCGTGATGCTCAAGCAGGAATACATAGCAGGCCTTATAGACCACACTCAGCTTAAGGCGGATACCAGCAGGGGGGATATAGAGCGGTTGTGCGGCCAGGCGGTCAGTGAAGGATTCTTTTCGGTTTGCGTTAACCCTTTTTGGGTAAAGGAAGCAGCGGATATGTTAAAGGGCCAAAGAACTAAGGTTTGCACGGTGATCGGGTTTCCGCTGGGTGCGGATACTCCGCGAACAAAGGCCCGTCAGGCTGAGATTGCCCTGGAAGACGGGGCCCGGGAACTGGACATGGTAATCAACATAGGCGCCGTTAAAAGCGGGGACTATAAAACGGTGGCAGAGGAAATTAACAGTGTAAAAAAAACAGGGGCAGAAGTTCTGAAGGTGATAATAGAGACCTGTTATTTGACCGACGACGAAAAGGTGCGCCTTTGCAGGCTGGTAAAGGAATGCGGTGCAGATTTTGTAAAAACCTCCACCGGTTTTGGTACCTCAGGTGCAACGGCCTCGGATGTAAGGCTGATCAGGGCAGCGGTGGGAACCGGTATTGGGGTTAAGGCTTCCGGAGGCATAAGGGACCTCGACACCCTCATCGGCATGGTGGAAGCGGGTGCCAGCCGCATAGGCACCAGCAGCGGCATGAAGATTATGGAAGAGGTGCGAACAAAACTTGAGGAGGAATAAAAATGGCAGCAGCAGAATACAAGAGCAAAAGAATCTTTATGGGCCGTATACCGTACGGGGATGACCTTCTTGAATACCTGTCGGATTTTGTACAGGAGCAGGCGATTACAAAGGGAAAACTGCAGATGATAGGCGCAGTACAGAAAGCGGTGGTGGGGTTTTATAACAGCCGGTTGGCAAAATATGAGAACCTGGTGTTCAACAAACCGATGGAAGTATTGGGCCTTACAGGCAATATATCTGTAAAGGACGGCAAGCCTTTCATCCATGCTCATATAACGCTTGGGGATGAAATGGGCCAAAGCTTTGGAGGTCATCTGATGGGCGGAACGACAGTATTTGCGGCGGAGTTTATTGTAGAGGAATTTGAAGGGCAGGACCTAAAAAGGGAGTACGACGAAACAACAGGGCTTACCCTTTGGAATATATAGACCCTGATAGGCTGCCGGCCTTCAGCGGTCACTGTACCGGCCTTTTGCGGTCGGTTTTTTTATTACAGGAGATCGGTTTATGCCGGAAGATAGATGTAAAAATTATGTAATATTACAATTATATTAAATTTTCATCAAATTATATGACAAAGCCGCCTTTTTTATGTAAAATATGAAGAGAGTATGTAACCAGGGGGGGCTTTGTGTGAGGAATTCCAGATTAGTGTCAATAATGGTGGCAGTATCGCTGATTTTATTACATAGTACAGCAGCATATGCCAACCTGGCGGATGAACAGGAAAAACTTGAGCAGGTTCAGCAGCAAATGCAGCAGACCGAAAGCCAGCTTAAGAATGTACAGCAGCAAAAGAACAATTTGCTCAAGGAGCTGGAAAGGCTTAACAACCAGCTTAACGAAGCGGAAAACCAGCTTGGCAAGGTGGAAAGGGACATTGATGCCACCAGAAAGGAACTGGAGCGGGTTACCCAGGAACTGGAAGAGGCACAGAAGGATTTGGAACGGCGGGATGACCTTTACAAGCAGAGACTTAGAACCATGTACAAAAACAGCGGTTACGGTTATCTGGAGGTACTGCTCAACGCAGAGAGCTTTTCGGATTTTATTTCCCGGTTCTACCTGGTAAGCAAGGTGGCTGCCTACGATATATCCATACTTGAAGAGCTCAAGGAATTCCGTGATTTGGTACAGGCAAAGCAGGATGAAGTCAAGGAAAAGGAAACAAGGATGCTTGCCCTTAAAAATGACCTTCTGAAAAAAAGACAGGAAATCCAGACGGTCACCGCCAGCAGGAATTCCACCCTCAGCAGGGTAAGGGGTCAGGAGCAGGAACTGGACAAAATGCTGGCAGAACTGGAAAAGACCTCAAAGGAAATAACCCAGACCATATTGAGCCTGTCAAGCGGCGGGCAGTTTATCGGAGGAAAATTCGTATGGCCTGCACCCGGTTACACCAGGATTACATCGGATTTCGGCTGGCGGGTGCATCCCATATATAAGACCAGGAAGTATCATTCCGGGATAGATTTGGGCGTACCCTGGGGCAAAAAAATAGTTGCGGCAGGTGCCGGCGAGGTTATATACGCCGATACCTACGGAGGATACGGAAAAACTGTGATGATAGACCACGGAGGCGGTATTGTAACCCTTTATGCGCATAATTCCAGTCTGAGCGTTAAGGTTGGAAGTGTGGTAAGTGCCGGAACCCAGGTAGCCCTGTCCGGCAGCACAGGATTGTCAACCGGACCCCATCTGCACTTTGAAGTGAGGAAAAACGGGGAACCGGTAAACCCAAAACCATGGCTGGGGATATAAAACCTGCAATAGGAATATTAAACCTGCACACTGTGCGGGTTTTTTAATTTTTGTATTAGTGTTATACTATACCCGAAAGCTTATCAATCGGGGACATTCCGCAGCAAGGAATTCTAATGGGGACATTCCTCGGCGGCGAAGGCATACCTCATAGAGAGGTGTGTCCCCTGACCTTATTAGCAGCGGTGTGTCCCCATACCACTAAGGAGGAGTAATATGGCAAAATACAATCAAGCGGTGAAGTACATAGAAGAAAGGCTGGAACTGAGGCCCGACATAGGAATGATACTGGGCTCGGGGCTTGGACAAATGGCAGAAAATATTGAGAATAAACAGATAGTGGACTATTCGGATATTCCCGGTTTTCCTGTATCTACGGTGGAAGGGCATGCGGGGAGACTTATAGCGGGATATCTTATGGGCAAGAAGGTTATGGCCATGCAGGGAAGGTTCCACTATTATGAAGGTTATTCCATGGGGGATGTGGTATTCCCGGTGAGGGTTATGAAACTGCTGGGGATAGAAAAACTGATTGTCACCAACGCTGCCGGCGGGGTCAACAAGGATTTCAACCCCGGCGATTTAATGATAATTACCGATCATATCAACCTGATGGGATATAATCCTCTGATAGGCAAAAACATAGAAGAACTGGGTCCGAGATTCCCCGGCATGACGGATGCCTACGACAAAGGTCTTATCGGAACCGCAAAAAAATGTGCACAGAATGCGGGTATTGGTATCAAACATGGAGTCTACTGCGGGGTCACCGGCCCAAGCTATGAGACGCCCGCCGAAATACGCATGATAGAAGTGCTGGGAGCCGATGCGGTGGGTATGTCCACCGTACCCGAGGTTATTACTGCTTCACATTGCGGAATGAAGGTTTTGGGCATTTCATGTATAACAAATATGGCGGCGGGGATCCTGAACCATGCACCCACCCATCGGGAAGTTCTGGAGGTGGGAAGAAGGGTGCAGGACAGGTTTGTTTTGCTGCTTAAGGAAATCCTAAAGGAAATATAAATCTGAAGAATGATTTGTTTTGCCACTGTACATATGTTCAGGGCCGTATATAATGCGGTCTTATTTTTTTGTTATATTTTCGCACGTAATTGGATATATAAGAAGAGAGGTTGTAATTCACAGAAAAATCTGGTATAGTAATGACTTGTGTTGGATAAAGTTACCAATATCAGGGGGAGGAAATAATGGAAACACATAAGAAAGCGGTATTGGCAGCTGTTATTTTTGCAGTTGTGACGATACTGTTAACGGGTTTTACCGGGTCAGAAAAAGTATGCAGTGAGGACATGTATATGGACGCACCGGCAGTAATGCCGCTGCTCCAGCCTGCGATGAAGTCGGCGGTGGCGCATCCGAAGGCAGAAGCGAGCCCGGGCTTTACACAGGTAGGTGAAGGGGAAATATATCTTCTGGCTAAAATAATAGAGTGCGAAGCCCGTTATGAGCCCTACGAGGGCAAAGTGGCGGTGGGGTCGGTGGTACTCAACAGGGTGATGAGCAGAAGATTTCCGAATACATTGGAAGCGGTTGTTTTCCAAAAAGGACAGTTTCAACCTGTAACTGACGGAGGATGGGAGAACAAGGAACCGGCAGAAGAATCTTACATGGCTGCATATGAAGTGCTGGAAGGCAGAAAACCCATAGGTGATAACGGTCAGTCGGTAGGCAACGCACTGTTTTTCATATACGAAGACCTTGCAGGGGAGAGGGCATCAAAATGGTTTAAGGACAGGCTGGAATACGTAACCACCATAGGGAATCACGACTTTTACGGGTTTTAAGCGTAATAAACCGAAAGAAACATATCGAAGCGGGGGAAAGTATAATATAATATTAGTAAATCGTCCGGTTTGGAGGTGTTATACTTTGTACAGCAAAGAAAGCAAGGTTAAGGATATACTCAAGCAGCACCCTGAAGCCGAAGAGGTTTTCAAGCGCTTTGGTATCCGGTGTTTCGGGTGAGGAGGTGCTCTGTACAAGAGCGTTGGGCGGGCAGCTCAAACCTACGGCGTGAAAGCCGATGAAATAGTTGACGAATTGAATAAAAGGTATTCGGAATAAAAAAGCAGGGACATTAGCTCCCTGTTTTTTTGAGCTTCTTACACGGTGGAAAATGTAATATAATTATGATATTAAAACCAGAATTTTTATATGGGCGGTGTTTAAGATATGTTGAGATACTTATCGTCGGGCGAATCCCATGGAAGGGGACTGTGTGCGATAGTGGAGGGGCTGCCTTCCAATATGCCTTTCGGTGTGGAGCCGGTAAACCGGATGCTTTACGAGAGACAGCAGGGAAAGGGCAGAGGAAAACGAATGGCGATAGAAAAAGACAGCGTGGAGATACTTTCCGGGGTAAGGGGAGGCTATACTCTGGGCAGTCCGCTGTGTATTTTTATTAAGAACAGGGACTGGGACAACTGGAAGGATATAATGAAGGCTGAAGGTGAGGTGTCATCCGAGGGTTTGTTAAAAAGACCCCGGCCGGGGCATGCCGACCTTGCCGGTGCACTTAAATATAACCACAATGACATAAGGAATGTACTCGAACGGGCCAGCGCCCGGGAAACCGCCATAAGGGCTGCGGTGGGAGCAGTGGCACTCCAGATGGCAGAGTTGTTTGGCATACACGTTGAAAGTAGCGTAATTAGCGTATCCGGGACCCTGCTGCCAGAAGGTAAAAAGCTAAAGGTGCAAGAAATGGAGGAAGCCGTACGGACGGCAGCGGAGACCGGAGATACCATAGGAGGAATAATCCAGGTTACTGCAACGGGTCTTCCGCCCGGGCTGGGCAGTTATGTCCATCACGACCGCAAATTGGACGGCAGGCTGGCTGCAGCGCTGATGAGCATACAGGGGGTCAAGGGTGTTGAAATAGGATTAGGTTTTGAAGCGGCGCAGCGTTTCGGCTCCCGGGTACATGACGAAATTTTCTATAACGACAAAGGGGGGTATTTTCGCAAAACCAACAATGCCGGAGGAATAGAGGGCGGTGTTACCAACGGAAGCCCTTTGGTACTTCGGTGCGCGTTAAAACCGATACCTACGCTGAAAAAACCCCTTGGGAGCGTGGACATGGAAACAAAGGAAGCGGTCAGGGCGGGATATGAGCGGTCGGATGTATGCGCACTGGAGGCTGCTGCGGTGGTGGCAAAGGCTGCCGCGGCCTGGGTCATTGCCGTGGAGCTTAGAGAAAAATTCGGAGGGGATTCATACGACGAAATGCAAAAAAATTATCAAAATTATATAGAGCATATTAAAACAAGATAATTGGAAATTTATAAAACAATCTGATAAAATAAGATGGATAGTGCAGTATGGAGTTGACTACACTGTTCGCCGAATATAACAATAGGGAGAGGAGGGAAATAATGAAGCAGAATAAAGTGCCCGTAGGACTGTCCAACAGGCATTTACATGTAACCCGGGAGCACCTTGACATACTTTTTGGCCCCGGGCATCAGTTGACCGAGTACAAAGTGTTGTCTCAACCGGGACAGTATGCCTGCGAAGAGAAAGTGGACATAGTAGGACCAAAGAGGACAATCAAGGGAGTAAGAATCCTGGGTCCTGTCAGAAAAGAAACACAGGTGGAATTATCCGTATCCGACGGTTATGCCCTGGGGATTAATCCTCCGGTAAGGGATTCCGGAGACCTAGAAGGTACTCCCGGAGTTAAACTGGTTGGACCCAAGGGAGAAGTTGACCTTGAGTACGGTGTTATTGTTGCGGCAAGGCATATTCACATGCACCCTGACGATGCAAAGGTCTTCGGGGTTGAGGATTTCCAGAGGGTTAAGGTAAAGGTGGAAGGCATGAGAGGATTGATATTTGAAAACGTACTTATAAGGGTTTCACCCAGTTATGCCTTGGATATGCATATAGACGTCGAAGAGGGGAATGCGGCCGGTATCGGCAACGGAGCCATGGTGGAAGTGATAACCGATTAGGCCTATCTTTATAATTAAAACTATTTAAAGAATGACCCGGACATAACCGGGTTGTTCTTATTTTACCGGAATACCTGCACAAAAATAGCCCCGGGGCTATTTTTGTGTTATTTATTGCGACCAGGCAGCATAGAGTTTATTAGAGGAGGGGGGTTATGTGAAAATTAGAGTCAAATCAAATAATTTGTTGTTGATATTCCTTGCATTGATAATGGGTATTACTTTTGCAGTATCGTTTGTGTTACATGGAGCCTGGCAGGTTATTCTAATTGTACTGTTATGCATATGCCTGTTTGCTTCGGTACTGCATATCAGGAAATTTTACAAAAAACCAAGGATTATACTGCTGTTTGCGGTACTAATGCTGACTGGGTATCTGCTGTCCTGTATATATATGAGCAGTTTTTCCGGCAGGGTGAAGACGGGAGATATTACACCGGCAGAAATAAATGGCGGGACAGCGGTTTTGCTGCTGTCGCCCGGAGAAATTGACCTTTATGATTCCCACAGTGCCATCTACCGGCTCAAATCCTGCCGTGAAGCAGGGCTGGGAGGGGTCAGATGGTGGAACATTCCGTTTAAGGCACAGCAATTGAAAAGAAGCTTTAACAGTATTGACGGGGAGACTTGCATACTTACCGGTCAAAACTTGTTTGACAAGCTGAAAGCTGAATTGGGAGACAGGTTCGAACTATACTGCGCCGACCTGTTCGGATCTCCCTTTATAGAAACGGTTGTTGATGAGATACTTAAGAAGGGTTACGACAAAATTATAGTACTTAATAATCTGCTGGTGGAAATGCCCTTTAAGGAAGTGATTGACAAAAAAATAATTGGAGTTATTGAGAAAAGCGGCAACGAGGCCGAAGTGCTGTTTACCTTCCCCCTATGGAACCATGACGGGATTGTATCCCTTTATGAACAGCGTATACTGGAAAAAACCCAGGAGATAAGCCCCGAACAGGTTGGAGTGATATTGGTGGCCAGGGGTTTTGACAGGAAAACACAAAAAGAATATCCCCAGGCCTTTGACAGAGCAGAAGTGTTTTATAACAAAATAAAGGAAAGCCTTGTTAAGAACGGGTACGACGGCAGAAAGATAAGGATTGCATATATAGGGCACAGGCAGTCGGGTGTGAAGGACACGCTGGACTATCTGCTTGATTATGGTATAAACAAGCTGGTCATAGCAGCCGTTGGTTTTGAGAGTACCGGCATCGAAACGGAGTATATCATCCCCCGTCTGGCCGAAAGCAGAAAACTGCCGGAAAACGTTGGTACGGTGTTCATAGGGCCCTGGGGGGACAGTGACTACCTTGTTGATGCACTGTTGGATAGACTTGAAATGGTAAACGAGAGGTAAGAGCGGGAAAGTTTTTGTTTCCCGCTTTTTAGTATCCGGCAGGATTTTTGGATTGTATGGATAAATATGAAGTATATACTAAATAATATTATAGATAACTTACCTGAGGAGGACTGAGGATGGAAGGGGTATACTATCAGCACAGGCTCGGCAAGGGAATCAATCTGTACCTTCTGAAGGAACCAAAATTCAAAACGGTTTCGGTGAGCCTGATAATGTACAGACCGTTTGACGAAAATTTCACCAGTAATGCACTGCTTCCCCATGTACTGAAACGAGGGTGTGAAGAGTTTAAGGATACCAAATCCATTGAAGAGTATCTGGGAAGGCGTTATGGGGCTTCGCTGAACGTGGATATATTAAAGAAGGGTGATATCCAGCTTATATACTTTGGCAGTAACGTTATAAGTGACAAATACACCATGAAAGGTGAAGGTGTAGTGTCCGAAATCCTGGGATTTCTGGTGAAGCTGGTATCAAAACCCTTGATTGTTGACGGGAGCTTCAGTGGGGATTACTTCGACCAGGAAAGGGACAACCTTAAAAGGCTGATAGATGCCCGTATTAATGATAAAATTCAGTATTCGGTTGAAAGATGTTACGAAGAGACCGCAAAGGGTCAGCCCTTCAGCCGGTATAAATACGGGACTGCCGGGGAACTGGAAGCCTTGACGCCGGCCGGGCTGGCACAGTATTATAAAACCATGCTGTCCCATGTTCC
This sequence comes from uncultured Clostridium sp., assembly GCA_964529035.1. GTDB lineage: Bacteria > Bacillota > Clostridia > Ch29 > Ch29 > CAZGUG01. Next base: position 27,447 of record CAZGUG010000014.1, on the reverse strand, counting down.
AATCGATATATTCGTGGTAGGAGACGTTGATATGGCAGATTTGAAGGAATTCCTGGATACGCCGTCGGCAATTGATAGGCGGGATATCAGGTATCCGGACCAGCGACTGTCCCCCCAACCGACGGATGCCCCAAGAGAGGTTACCGAAGCTATGGATGTGAACCAGGGCAAGCTGACAATGGGTTACACCACCGGAATAGACTGTACCAATGAGGATTATGTGCCGTTACTGGTTTATGGTAGTATACTGGGTGGAGGTGCTCATTCAAAGCTGTTTAACAATGTGCGCGAAAAAGCAAGCCTGGCGTATTACTCCTTTGCAAGGCTGGAAAAATTTAAGGGACTTATGGTTATCGGCTCGGGTATTGAGATAGCCAACTACAAAAAAACGGTGGATATAATCGAAGCGCAGCTTGAAGACATGAGACAGGGCCGAATAAGCACCCAGGAGCTGGAGGCTGCCCAAAGGGCCCTTATAAATAATATCCGTTCCATGAAGGACAACAAGATGCATATTACGGATCTGCTTGTCGACAGGATAATATCCGGTTACCGGATGACACCCGACATGCTGATAGAGAAAATAGAGAAGGTGACCCGGGAAGAGGTGGTAAAGGCCGCCGACAGTATAAAGCATGCTGTCACATATTTTCTTACAGCAGCAGGAAAAGCCGTTAAGGAGGAGGAAATATGAGTATACCCGTTAAAGAGATAAGAATGGACAAAATAAGAGAAAGCCTTTATTATTCCAAGCTAAAAAACGGTCTTGAGGTATTTGTGCTTCCCAAAAGAGGTTATTCAAAGCAGTTTGCCATATTTGCCACAAATTTCGGTTCGGTTGACATGAAGTTTTCTGCCCCGGGCCAAAACCAAGCGTCCGAAGTTCCCGCAGGGGTGGCCCATTTTTTAGAACACAAGCTTTTCGAAGAGGAAAAGGGCAATGTGTTTGACAGGTTTTCATCCCTTGGGGCTTCCGCCAATGCCTATACCAATTTTACAAATACCGCTTACCTGTTTTCCTCAACCAGTAATTTTTACGAATGCCTTGAAGTTCTGCTGGAATTTGTTCAAAACCCTTATTTCACCGATCAAAACGTGGAAAAGGAAAAGGGCATCATATCACAGGAAATAAGAATGTATGACGACAACGGAGAATGGAGAAGTTTTTTCAACATGCTGCAGGGACTTTACCATAAGCATCCGGTAAGGATAGACATAGCAGGAACGGTGGAATCCATCTCAGGCATTGACAAGGATATTCTTTACAGCTGCTACAACAATTTTTATCATCCCGACAATATGCTTATGTTTGCCGCGGGAGATATTGATATAAACGAAGCAATGGCTTTGATTGACGAGAATACTTCAAAGAACATTACCGAAAGAAAGGGAAGCATAAAACGGTTTTTTCCAAAGGAATCTGACCAAATATTCAAGGAAAGGATAGAGCAGAGGCTTGCTGTTGCCCAGCCGCTTTTCAATATGGGGTTTAAGGATGCGAATATTGGTATAAGGGGCAGAGAGCTGCTTAAAAAGGACATTATAACAACGGTTCTGCTGGAGATGCTGTTCGGAAAGGGCTCTGATTTGTACGAGAGGCTGTACCGGGAAGGGCTCATTAATGACAGCTTTGTCTTTGACTTTATAGCCGAAGTGGATTATAGTTATTCCATGCTCGGCGGGGAATCCCCGGACCCCGACAGGCTGTTTGGATTGATCCGGGAATACGTTTCCGGTATGAAGCCGGAAACCCTCGGGGAAAAGGATTTCAAACTGGCAAGGAACAAACTGTTGGGCAGGTACCTGAGAAACTTTGACAACCTGGAATACATAGCATCCAACTTTGTTTCCTACCATTTCAAGGGGGCAAACTTCTTAAGCTTTGTTGAACTTCTCGGGGATATTGAATTGGAATCGCTGCGTGAAAGGTTTGAAGAGCATATAAGACACAGCACCCCGGTTCTGTCGCTGATTACTCCTAAGTAGAAAAGAGGTATACTATGGACCCGGTAGCCTTTGAAATTTTCGGAATCTCGGTTAGATGGTACGGAATAATAATGGCCTTCGGCATAATGGCCGGCCTTGTATATGCCCTGAGGGAGTCCAAAAGGGTTGGCATGGATGAAAATATCATACTGGATTTGGTTATATACGGCATACCTGCAGGTATTATAGGCGCCAGGCTGTACTATGTGATTTTTAACTGGGGATACTATTCGAAGGATCCCTGGCAGATTTTAAACATAAGGGGCGGGGGACTTGCAATCCACGGCACCCTGATTGCGGCCGTGCTGACCGGAATTGTCTATTCCAGGGTCAAAGGGATTAATTTCTGGACCATTGCGGACATCGCATCCCCGGGACTTATACTGGGACAGGCGATTGGCAGATGGGGAAACTTCATGAACCGGGAAGCCCACGGGGTACCCACCGACCTTCCCTGGGGCATTATGGTGGACGGTGTCAGGGTACACCCGACATTTCTGTACGAATCGCTGTGGAACTTATCGGTACTGGCGGTGCTTTTGTGGTACAGGAAGAGGAAGAAAGCGGAGGGGAATGTATTCCTGCTGTATTTAATACTTTATTCTGTGGGCAGGTTCTTCATAGAAGGATTAAGGACCGACAGTTTAATGCTGGGGGGTATAAGGGCTGCGCAGCTAATAAGCGCCGCAGCCGTTATTGCGGGAACGGCATTTTTGTATTATAGGGGCAGGAATGCAAAGGATATCGAAAAAACACCGGAGTAAAATCCGGGTTTTTTTATTTTTTCAAAAAATTTTTCTACCAAAAGAAGGAATTATTAAATCTAAGTAGAATTAGAGTGTAAGTGGTTAAATGTGGGGCAAAGTGGGGGATAAACCCTGAACGGGGTGATGCTATGTTTATAGGTGAATTTCAACACTCGCTGGACAGTAAGGGAAGGCTTATAATACCTTCAAAATTCAGGGAAGGCCTTGGAGAAAGATTTGTTCTGACCAAGGGCCTTGATAATTGTCTTTTTGTTTATCCCCTTTCGGAATGGCATAACTTCGAGGAGAAGCTTAAGACCCTGCCCTTAGCTTCAAGGGATGCAAGGGCCTTTGTGAGGTTTTTCTTTTCAGGGGCCACCGAATGCGAACTGGACAGGCAGGGTAGGATACTGCTGCCGGCAAATCTAAGGGAGCATTCCGGGATAGAAAAGGACGTGGCGGTTATCGGAGTCTCCACCCGGGTGGAAATATGGAGTATGGAAGAATGGAGCAGGTACAACAGCGACAAAATAATGGGATACGATGAGATTGCAGAGAAAATGGAGCAGTTGGGAATATAACCTAAGCCGAAAAACCGGAGATGGAAAAAATGCAGTTTGAACATAAAACCGTGCTGCTTGAAGAGACAATTGAATATCTGAAAGTAAATCCCAGGGGGGTATATGTTGATGCTACTTTGGGCGGCGGCGGGCATTCCCTTGAGATACTGAAAAGGCTTGGCGAAGGCGGAAGGCTGATAGGCATAGACAGGGACGAGAATGCAATAAAGGCATCGGCCGAAAGGCTTTCAGAGTTTTCAGACAGGCTTGTGGTTTTGCACGGTAACTTTAAGGATATATACCGGCTGTTAACCGGCTGCGGCGTGAAGAAAGCCGACGGCATTGTGATGGACCTGGGGGTGTCTTCCCACCAGTTGGATCAGGAGGAAAGGGGCTTCAGTTACAGGTCTGATGCTCCTCTTGATATGAGAATGGACAGACGACAGGCCCTTACTGCCATGGAAGTTGTAAACCAATACCATGAGAAAGAAATTGCCAGGGTGATAAAGGAATACGGAGAAGAACGCTGGGCCGGAAGAATAGCTTCGTTCATAGCAAGTGAAAGAAAGAGAGACCCGATAAAAACCACCGCGCAGCTGGTGGATATAATCAAGGCGGCGATACCCGCCTCCGCAAGGAGAAGGGGGCCCCACCCGGCCAAAAGGACATTCCAGGCCCTGAGAATAGAGGTAAACAATGAACTGGGCATCCTTGAACGGGCGGTGAAGGACGGTATCAGGCTCCTTAAAAGCGGTGGGAGGATATGCGTTATTACCTTCCATTCACTGGAGGACAGGCTGGTTAAACATGTGTTCAGGGAACTGGAAAATCCCTGTATCTGTCCGGAAGGGGCGCCGGTATGCGTTTGCGGCAAACGCCCCGAGATAAGGATTTTAAACAGAAAGCCTATTACACCGGACATAAAGGAGATTGAAAGGAACCCGAGGGCAAGAAGCGCAAGGCTAAGGGCTGCCGAGAAGGCATGACAGTTCTAATTGCAGCAAGGGGTGAATAAACTTGATAGTAGCTGAAAAACAAAGGTACTACACAGCACCGGTAGAAAAGCGGCCAGTACAGAAAACAGGTAAAAGGCGCAGGGCCGAGACCGGTAAAAGTAAAAGATTAAGAGCACTATCCAGGGTTTGTGTGGCCCTGGCGGTTGCCATGCTTATAATTTCTCGCTTTGCCGTAATATCCGAATACAATCACAGTATCAGAATGCTGGAAACGCAGCTGGAGGAGCTTAATAAGGTAAACGAGAGGCTGGAACTACAAAATGCCCAGGCCCAGGATATAAACAAAATCGAAGAGTATGCAACAGGTAAGCTTGGGATGTGTTATCCGGAAAGCTGGGATATAGTTTATGTTGCCGTTGAAAGGAACGAAGGAAGCACCTTTGCTGTCGGAATGGACGACCAGGAACCGGGCGGCGGTTATGGGGCCGAGAACTGGTTTGAGGTACTGGTAAGCAGGGTGAACAAAGGCTTTTTTCAAGAGTGAATGCGTGGTTAAGGGGGAAGGAGATTGGCGGCACCGGGAATAAGACACAAGAAAAGGTTGATATTCTGCCTCTTTGCGGTTCTTTTTCTGTTTTTTGCCCTTATACTACGGCTTGTATGGCTGCAGGTTGTCCGGGGTGATATGTACAGGGAAATGGCAGTGGAACAGTGGACAAGGGATATTCCAATACCTCCCAAAAGGGGTATAATTTTTGATAGAAATGGAAAAAAACTAGCTATAAGTGCCAGCATAGAAACGCTGTATGTAAGGCCTGTAGAGATAGAAGATCCACAATACATATCCTACAGGATTGCCGAAGCCCTTGACATGGACAGGGAGGATGTTTTGGACAGACTGACCAGAAAGGTGGATACCGTCCTTCTAAAAAAGAAGGTAGAAAAGGAGGATGTGGATAAAATCAGGGATATCAAGGGTATATATTCGGTGGATGACAGCAAAAGGTATTATCCCAACAGGAACTTCGCCGCCCATATCCTTGGTTTTACCGGTGTGGACAATCAGGGGCTGGACGGGGTTGAGGCATTGTTTGACAGATACCTGTTCGGTTTGCCGGGCAGAACCATAGCAGAAACCGATGCGGTGGGCCGGCGAATTCCCTTTGGTTTTGATATGCAGTATTCACCCCAGGACGGGTATGACCTTGTGCTTACAATTGACGAGGTTGTTCAGCATTTTGCTGAAAAAGCGGTGGAGGAGGCAATTATAAAAAACAGCGCAAAAAAGGCAACTGCCATAGTAATGGACCCTAAAACGGGGGATATACTTGCGCTGGCGGTCAAACCCGACTACGACCCGAATGTGCCCTTTGATCCAATAAATTCTGAGGAGCAGAACCGGTGGGAATGGCTTTCGGAAGAGGAGATTAGGGATGAGAGACTTAAAATGTGGAGGAATTATGCGGTATCCGACATATATGAACCCGGCTCAACCTTTAAAATAGTTACCATGGCTGCCGGCCTGGAGGAGGGTGTTGTAACGCCGGACAGTACCTTTTACTGTAAAGGTTCCATTACGGTTGCCGGAAGAACTCTTAAGTGCTGGAGAAGTTATGCTCCTCACGGACACCAAACCTTTACCGAAGCTGCACAGAATTCATGCAATCCCGTGTTTATTGAGGTAGCCCAGCGTCTTGGCAAAGAAAATTTTTTGAAGTATATAGGAGCCTTCGGTTTCGGGGAGCGTACCGGTATAAGCCTTCCCGGTGAAGCTTATGGACTGGTTATGGATCCTTTGGCGGTGGGGCCGGTGGAACTGGCCAACATCGGGTTTGGTCAGGGGGTTGCCGTTACACCTATACAGCTGATTACCGCAGCTTCGGCCATAGCCAACGGCGGTGTGCTAACAGAGCCTAGGATTGCCCTTGCCCTAAGGGACGAGGAAGGCAATATTATTCATGAATTCAAACCAAAGGTGAAAAGGCAGGTTATTTCTCCCCAGACCGCGAGGACCACCATGGAAATACTGGAATCGGTTGTATCCGATGGAACCGGTTCCAATGCATATATACCCGGCTACAGAGTGGCGGGAAAAACCGGGACCGCGCAGAAGGTTGTTAACGGAAGATACGTGCAGGGCAAATACGTTGCTTCATTTCTGGCGATTGCCCCCGCAGACGATCCCAAGGTGGTGGTGCTGGTGGTTATAGACGAGCCGGACCCGTCCAATTACTACGGCGGTCAGATAGCCGCGCCGGTGGTGGGAAACATTCTAAGCGATACTCTGCGGTATCTGAAGGTGCAGCCCAGGTATACCGAAGAGGAGGCCCAAAGGCTGGTGAGGGAAAAGGTTAAGGTTCCGGATATAAATAATATGCCGCTGCAGGAAGCAGTAAAAGTTTTGAACAGCAGTAATCTGCAGTTCCAGGTGGTGGGCAGCGTAATAGACGGGGAAGCCAACCGTATAGTTGACCAGACACCCAAACCTGATATAATGGTGACGGAGAAATCGATAGTGCTGTTGTATCTTGAGACTTACAGCGGGCAGGACCAGGAGGTTATCGTACCCAATGTGATAGGCAAAACGGTAAACGGTGCAGCCAACCTTATAAGAGCTGCCGGGCTTAGGATACAGATTTCGGGGACGGGAATAGCCGTAGGTCAGGAACCCCTGCCCGGAGAAATTGTGGATATCGATTCGGTGGTTAAGGTAGAGTTCAAGGAACCGGAAACCCCTTAGACTTATTGGTAAACGAATCCGAAATTACGCGTTGATATTATATGTCAGAAACGGGGTATTAA
>CAZGUG010000014.1:0-20297 GCA_964529035.1 uncultured Clostridium sp. | reverse complement strand
GCAGGACACAACGTGGGGCTTATGGGAACCATTGCCATAAGGATAGGAGACAAGGAAATTCCTTCTCTTCGAACCACACCGGAATCCTTGGATTTGCACCGGCTGTTCGCAGAGATGGTTGAAAACGGAATAAATTATGTTGTTATGGAGGTATCATCCCATTCGCTGGACCTGGACAGGGTAGGGTTTGTGGATTTTGACTATGGTGTGTTCACAAACCTGACACGGGACCATCTTGATTTTCACGGGAACATGAAAAACTATCTGGATGCCAAGATTAAGCTTTTCAAAGCCACCGACAGGGCCAATGTAATCAATGTGGATGATCCTTCCGGCAGTAAGATAATTGAAAGGATCAAGAACCTGCCTACCAGGATACTTGCCTACGGTATCAACAACAAAGCGGATGTCAGCGCCCGGGATATCGAGGTCAGTTCCGCCGGTGTCAGTTACAACCTTGTCTGGAAGGAAAAAAGCATTCCCATTGAGGTTAAAATTCCCGGCATTATAAGCGTATATAACAGCCTCGCGGCGGCAACGCCGCTGCTGGCGGAGGGAGTACCCGCCGAGCACATACAAAGGGGCCTTGCAAAGGTTGAGGGGGTTAAGGGCAGGTCGGAAACAATAGACACCGGAAAGGGCTTCAGCGTTATGATAGACTACGCCCATACTCCGGACGGCTTGGAAAACATACTGTCCACCATCAGGAGTTTTACAAAGGGAAGGCTGATAACCATGTTCGGATGCGGAGGAAACCGCGACAGGGAGAAAAGGCCGATTATGGGTGAAATAGCCGGCAGCTGGTCGGATTTTGTTGTGATTACCTCGGACAATCCGAGGAAGGAAGAGCCCCATTTTATTATTGATGAAATACTGCCGGGTGTTGAAAAGACAGGATGCAGTTATATATGTATAGTAGACAGAAAAGAAGCAATAGATTACGCCCTTAGAATGGCTGAGAAGGACGATGTTGTTGTGCTGGCGGGAAAAGGACATGAGATATACCAGGAGTTTGCCGATGGCACGATAGAGTTTGACGAAAGAAAAATAGTATCCGAAATATTAGAGAGGATTTGACATGATAGTATTGAAGGTTGGAGAAATTGCTTCTGCGGTAAATGGAAAAGTTCTGTCCGGCAATTCGGGTATGGGGGTATCCGGCGTTTCCTTCGATTCCCGCAAACTGGAACCGGGAAGCCTTTTTATTCCGCTAAAGGGAGAAAGATACGACGGGCACAAATTCTTGGCCCATGCCGTAAAAAAGGGTGCGAAGGCTCTGCTGGTTGACCGGGACCCGGAGGTAGACTACAGGGGAGTATCGGTTATAAGGGTTGAGGATACCCTGGACGCCTTTCAAAGCCTAGCATGCTGGTACAGAGGGCTTTTCAACGTGGAATTTGTGGCGGTGACCGGTAGTACAGGGAAGACCACAACCAAGAACATAATTGCGTCGGTGCTGTCAAAAAAATATCCCGTGCTGAAAACTCCCGGTAACTACAACAACCAGATCGGACTGCCGGCTACCATAATGGATCTTGATGAGACACACCGGGCCGCAGTTGTTGAGATGGGAATGAGCGGTTACGGAGAAATTAGGAATCTAATGAAAATAGTAAGGCCGAGGGTGTCTGTTATAACCAATATTGGTATGTCTCACATTGAAAGCCTGGGAAGCCGTGAGGGCATCCTGAGGGCAAAGATGGAAATCTTTGAGGGAATGGCCGAAGAAAAAGCGGCTGTTATAAACGCCGACGACCCAATGCTTTATAAGGCGGGGAAAGGGCTGAATATACCGGTGGCCTATTACGGCCTTGAAAGGGGAAATTACCTGGCCTCAGGGATAGAAGTAAAGGGTGACAGTCTGACTTGCTTCACGCTGAGGGCTGAGGGCGGAGATTTTAAAGTGAGTTTATCGTTGCCCGGCAGGCATAACGTATTGAACGCCCTGGCTGCGGTTGCGGTGGGAAGACTGTTCGAGATAGATTTTGAGGATATTATAAAAGCCCTGGCAGAGCTTGAGGGCGAAAAAATGCGCCTGGCGGTGGAAACATCTCCCTCTGGTGTCAAGGTGATAAACGATGCCTACAATGCCAGCCCGGATTCCATGAGGGGAGCCCTTGAAGTATTGAGGGACGCTCCGGGTGAAAGAAAAATTGCCGTACTGTCGGATATGCTGGAAATGGGAGAATACGCCGAAGAAGGTCACAGGCTGGTGGGAGAGTATGCTTATAAAAACGGGCCGGATATTCTGGTTGCGGTTGGAAAGGACAGCCGTTTTATCGCACTGGAGGCCAAGGGAAGGGGAATGGCTTCGGACTGTGTCCACTATTTTGAGACCAAGGAAGAGGCCGCCGTGCTTCTGGATAACATAATAAAAAAAGGAGACGTGATTTTGGTCAAGGGTTCACGGGGAATGAAAATGGAAAAGCTGGCAGGCAGAATACTGGAGAGGAGCTAATCCGATGCAACAGCATCAACAGATAATATTTCCGATAATAATCTCATTTCTCATTGTGATAATAATAGGGCCCATAGTAATCCCGATTCTGGAAAAGCTCAAGATGGGTCAGAGCATCCGCCGGGACGGACCCAAAACCCATTTCAAGAAATCCGGCACCCCCACCATGGGCGGTATAATAATGTTGATCGCCATATTTTTCTCGGTCCTTATAACAGCCCGGTGGGAAAAAGAGATGCTATATATACTGGCAAGCATCCTGGGCTTTGGCCTGATTGGACTTATGGATGATTTTATAAAGGTAGTGTTAAAACGTTCCCTGGGGCTTAGGGCGATGCACAAGCTTGCGGCGCAAATACTGCTTGCTCTGGTGCTGGCATATTATGCATACTCTTCAGTCGATGTCGGATCCGGTGTGCTCATACCCTTCACATCAAGTTACCTGGACTTGGGAATATGGTATCTGCCCTTTACGGCAGTAATAATATTTGTGGGTACCGTAAACAGTGTGAATTTTACCGACGGCCTGGACGGACTGGCTTCAGGTGTTACAATGATAATAATGGCCTTTTTAAGCCTGGTTGCCATGGCGGCGGGTCAAAAGGAAATTGCCATAATATCGGCGGCGGTAACCGGAGCCGCGCTGGGGTTTCTGAGATATAACGCCTACCCGGCACAGATATTTATGGGGGATACAGGGTCGATGGCACTGGGGGGAGCGGTGGCCGCGGTTGTGGTGCTTTTGAGACTGCCCCTGCTTTTACCCATTATAGGCGGCGTTTATGTTTTGGAGACCCTTTCAATAATTGTGCAGGTGATAAGTTTCAGGTTAACCGGTAAAAGGATATTTTTGATGGCTCCGCTACATCATCATTATGAAGTGAAGGGCTGGGATGAGACAAAGGTTGTGGTGGTTTTCTGGATAGCAACCATAATACTGGTACTGGTGGGGGTACTTGCGGTAAGGTAGGAGGGGAAACGGGCGATGGAGATAAAAGATAAAAAAATACTGGTAATTGGGTTGGCGGTTAGCGGACTGTCAACGGTAAAAATACTCCATGGTCTTGGAGCCCGGGTAATGGTTAACGACAGGAAAACCGAAAAAGAACTTGGCAGGACAACGCGGCTGCTTGGGGGATTGGAAATTGAATACATATTGGGCAGTCATCCTGAAAAGCTTGCTGTCTGGCCCGACCTTGCGGTAATAAGTCCTGGGGTTCCGATGGATATCCCGATGGTACGGGAGATCGGAAAGAGGGACATAGAGGTAATAAGCGAAGTGGAGTTGGCGTACAGGTTAACCGATACGCCGATTGCAGCCATAACCGGTACCAACGGAAAAACAACCACTACCGCTTTGACGGGGGAGATATTCCGGCTTACGGGCAGAAAAACCCATGTGGTGGGTAATATTGGATCACCGGTTATAGAAGCGGCGGCAGCTTCACGGCCGGAGGATATACTGGTGGCCGAAATAAGCAGTTTTCAACTGGAAGGGATCAGGGACTTCAGACCTGTATCTTCCGCCATACTAAATATTACCCCCGATCATCTGGACAGGCATAAAACCTTTGATAACTACGTAGATGCCAAGGCAAGAATATTTGAGAACCAGGGGCCGGAGGATTTCGTTATTCTGAATGCGGATAATCCGATTACTGCCGGCCTTGCCTTAAGGTGCAGGGCAAAGGTTTTATACATATCCCGCGAAAGGGTTTTGGATACGGGGGCCTTTGTTGAAGACGGGCACATAATAGTAAAGCGGGGCAGTAAAACCCAAAGAGTCTGCCGGGTGGACAGGTTGAGGATACGCGGAGACCATAATATAGAAAACGCCCTTGCGGCTGCAGCCATGGCCTGGTGTATGGATGTGCCGGTAAAAACGATTGGTCAGGCCCTTATAGGCTTTGAGGGTGTGGAGCACCGTCTTGAGTATGTGGATACCGTTAACGGGGTTGAGTATATTAACGATTCAAAGGGAACAAACCCGGATGCTTCCATAAAGGCAATAAAAGCGATAGACAAGCAAATAGTGTTAATAGCCGGCGGTTATGACAAGGGCGGTGACTTTGACGGGTTTGTAGACAGTTTTGAAGGCAGTGTTAAGGGCATAGTGCTTATTGGTACTACAGCAAAAAAAATACAGAAGTCATGTCAAAGGAAAAACATAAATAGTATATATATAGCAGGGGATATGCAGGAAGCGGTGACCTGTGCCGCTTCGATTGCCGGTGAAGGCGACGCGGTTTTGCTGTCGCCTGCATGTGCAAGCTGGGATATGTATGAAAACTTCGAGGAAAGAGGACGCATTTTTAAGGAAGCCGTGGGTATGTTGAGGAGGATATAGATGAACAGGGACAATACGGTGGATTTTACGCTGGTTTTTACAACAATACTCCTGGTTATTATCGGAATTATTATGGTGTTCAGCTCCAGTTCGGCCAGTGCCTATTATGCCCATGGGGACAGCTATTTTTATCTTAAAAGGCAGATGATGTGGGCGCTTTTAGGTTTTGTTTCGATGTATGTCCTGTCAAATTTAAGCTATCAAAAATATGACAGGATTTCAAAATACATACTGATTGCCGGGCTGCTGTCCCTTTTTACCGTTTTCATACCCGGGTTGGGGGTTACATTAAACGGTGCAACCCGATGGATTGCAATAGGGGGGAATACAATCCAACCCTCCGAATTTGCAAAATTGGCTGTTATAATATATACCGCCAGCGCATTGGGCAGGAAAAAGGAAGATATCAGAAGCTTTTTGAAGGGGATAATGCCATTTTTACTAGTGGCCGCTGTCTTTTTCGGCCTGATTATGCTGCAGCCGGATTTTAGTACCGGTGTAAGTATTGTGGCAATAGTTTTTGTTATGATATTCATAGCGGGAGCAAATATCGGGCACCTGTTGGGGCTTACTCTACCTGGACTTACCGCACTTATTCTGCTTATAGTATCCGAGCCCTACAGAATGGAAAGGTGGACTTCCTTTATTGACCCCTTCCGGGACCCGAGGGACAGCGGATACCAGATAATACAGTCTTTGTATGCCCTGGGTTCCGGCGGATTGTTCGGGCTTGGCCTTGGAAGAAGCAGGCAGAAGTTCTTTTATATACCGCTGCCGCAGAATGATTTTATTTTTTCAATAATAGGTGAGGAACTGGGGTTTATTGGAGCCGCCACAGTTGTGATCCTGTTTATGCTGCTTATCTGGAGAGGGATACGGATTGCCATCCACGCTCCGGACTTTTTCGGCAGTATGCTGGCAACAGGTATAATTGCAATGGTAGCCATTCAGGTAATAATGAATATAGCGGTGGTGACTTCGTCCATGCCTGTAACGGGTATCCCGCTTCCTTTCATAAGTGCAGGGGGTTCGTCATTGTTTTTCACCCTGTCGGCGGTTGGTATTTTGCTGAACATTTCAAGGAAGGCATCTTTGGACTGGAGTTGATGAAGTGAAAGTAATAATCAGCGGCGGCGGTACCGGAGGGCATATTTATCCTGCCCTGTCGATTGCCGAAACCTTATCCGGGAGGGACAAAAAAACACAGGTTTTATATATCGGTACTTCCACGGGGCTTGAAAGCAGACTGGTTCCACAGCTGGGATACCGGTTCGAAACCGTAAGGGTTAAAGGCTTCCGGCGGAAGCTGTCGGCAGAAACCTTAGGGACCTTTATTGAGCTTATTAAGGGAATGAAAGATGCGGCCGGGATACTTAAAGATTACAAACCGGACATGGTGGTAGGAACCGGCGGTTATGTAGCCGGTCCCGTACTTATGGCTGCATACCTCAAGGGTGTGCCGACGTTAATCCATGAGCAGAATGTACTGCCGGGGCTGACCAACAGGATACTGGGCCGGTTTTCCTCCTGCGTTGCGGTCAGTTTCGACCAGGCCGTCAAGTATTTTAAAAACAGGGATAAAGTGGTTGTCACAGGCAATCCCATAAGAACCGAGATGCTGAGTATAAACAAAGACGAGGCGCGAAAGAAACTAGGACTTGATAAAAGTATACCCATAGCTGTATCCTTCGGGGGCAGCAGGGGTTCGGATAAGCTGAATGCCGCCATGGCGGAGGTTATTAAAAATCTTGCAGGTGAGGGCGGTTTTGGACTGCTGCATGCCACCGGCGAGGAAAGATACGACGGATTTTTGGCTGACTTAAAATCACAAAACGTGGAATTGGAAAACTGCAGCAGTATCAGGGTGATGCCCTATCTGCACAGGATTTACGAGGCCCTTGCGGCCGCCGACCTTGTAGTAACCAGTGCGGGGGCGATAACCATTGCGGAGATTACCGCGATGGGACTGCCGGCAGTACTTATACCAAAATCCCATGCGGTGGACAATCACCAGGAATACAATGCCCGGGCCCTGGAGAAGGAAGGTGCAGCGGTTGTACTTTTGGAAAAGGATCTTGACGGCAGACGGCTTTATGAAGAAATCTCAAGACTTATAAAGGACAGGAATAAACTTAAGACGATGGGTCGGGCCAGCAAAAATATGGCAAGAACCGATGCGGCAGACAGGATTTGTGATATCATAGTAGAGATGGTTAAAAAGTAACACTCTTTGGGGTTCTGCATACTATGGAATATATAATACTGTTTTTACATAGTTCCAGGCAGAAATCCCGGAGGTGAAACAATAAATATGACATTATACAGAATAGTCGGGGGAAACCGCCTAAGCGGCAGCATAAAGGTGGAAGGCGCCAAAAATGCAGTGCTTCCCATACTTGCTGCCACAATTTTGAACGGAAGCGAGAGCATTATTGAGAATGTGCCGGATTTAAACGACGTGGAAACCATGCTGGAAATCTTGAAAAATCTGGGATGCCGTGTTTATCGCCGGGACAATACCGTAATAGTGGATTCCTCCAGTATTACTTCAAACGAAATCCCCACGGTGCTGGTGAAACGGATGAGGTCTTCAATAATCCTTCTGGGTTCCCTGCTGGGCAGAACGGGTAAGGTTATTTCCAGTTATCCCGGCGGCTGCGCAATAGGGGTAAGGCCCATTGACCTGCATCTTAAAGGGCTTCGGATGCTGGGAGCCCATGTGGAAATGCACGGACAGATTGTATGTCAGGGCAGGGACCTGACGGGCACAGAAATTCAACTTGACTATCCCAGCGTTGGGGCTACCGAAAACATAATGCTGGCGGCGGTTTTGGCAAAGGGCACCACTATTATCAGGAATGCTGCCAAGGAACCGGAAATAGCAGATTTGCAGGGCTTTTTAAACGCGATGGGGGCAAAGGTGTCCGGTGCGGGCAACCACATAATAAGAATTGACGGAGTCACGAAACTAAAAAGCTGCAGGTACACCGTTATACCCGACAGGATTGCAGCCGCGACATATATGGCTGCAGCCGCAGTGACCGGAGGTAAAATTTCACTTGACAGTGTAATTGTAGAGCACCTTCACCCGGTGCTGGACAAAATAAAGGAAAGCGGATGCATTATTGAAACCAACTGCAACCATGTTAGGGTGACTGCTCCGAAAAGACTTCGGGCCATCGACCTTATCAGGACACTGCCCTATCCGGGGTTTCCCACCGATGCGCAGCCCCAGATGATGGCAGCCTGCTGTACCGCCCAGGGTACCAGCATATTTGTGGAAAACATATTCGAAAACAGGTACAGGCATATAGACGAGCTCATTAAACTTGGAGCGGATATTAAGGTGGACGGCAGGATAGCCGTTGTGCGGGGCGTGCCCAGGCTGAGCGGCGCTCCGGTTTGTGCAAAGGACCTGAGGGGTGGTGCGGCCCTGGTGTTGGCGGGGCTTATGGCGGAAGGGGTTACCGAGGTAGAGGGAGTTGAACATATAGACCGGGGATATGAGAATCTCGGCCAGAAGCTGAAAAGTTTAGGCGCGGACATTACTATGGCGTAAGGAGATGGGACCTATGGGAAGAAGTAGTGATAAAACAAGTAAAAAGGGACCGGTTTTACTGCTTCTTATTCTGATTATCGCAGTCGGCCTGCTGGTCTTTGCCCGGACAAGCTATTTCAATATAACCGACATCGAAGTCAACGGGAACAGTTTTGTAAGCGACGAGGAGATTGTTGATTATGCAGACCTCAGTCGGAATATGAACTACTTTGATGTGCGAATGAAAGATGCCATCGAAAGGTTAAACGCACATCCGTATATTCTTGAGGCGAACATTGAAAGGAAGATTCCGGACAGTATAGTAATAACGGTAAACGAGAGGGACCTGGCGGGATATATACCCTTTATGGGCAGTTTTCTTCTGATAGACAGTGAAGGAAGGGTAATAAGCGCAGCTGCCGGTAAGCCCGTTAAAGAACTGCCGGTGTTCAGGGGAATCCCCATAGAAAATTTTCAGATACAGGAAGTATTGGAAGTTGATAATATGAAAATATTTGATAAAATTATATATATTTCGCAGAATATTGTCGAGAATATTAATGGATATGGTCCGGTGGAGGTAGACGTTGAAAACATGGAAGATATAACCATTGAGCTGGACGGCAGGTTTGTTATAAAACTGGGAGGTACCGCCGAGCTGGATTATAAGCTGAAATACAGCAATACCATACTGGAAAAGCTTTACCCACAGGATGTCGGCGGGGAAATAGACGTTTCGTGTGGAGAAAGAGCCTTTTTCAGACCCTGGTAAGATTGGGAGGAAGAATTGTGAAAACATTCAAGGCACAGATGTCAATAGGTTTGGTCTGCCTGGCATTGGGGTTAATGCTGACTTTACAGTTTAGAAATGTTCAGAATTATGGCGGGATACTGTCGGTGCAGAGGGCCCAGGAACTTGCCAGCGAACTGAAGGATATAAGAACCCAAAGGGATTCGCTGCAGGAAAGGGTTAAAGAGTATGAGAGCAGGATACAGGAGTACGAGGAATCTGCGGCAAGGGTAAGCGTGGTTGCCGAGGGTATGAGGAACGACCTGGAAAGGGCCCGGCTTTTGGCCGGACTTACCGATGTGGAGGGTACCGGCATTACCGTTACCCTTTCAGAAGTCCAGCCCGAACAGGAGTTTAACGTTTTTTACATACACTATGACAAGCTTTTAAAGGTCCTTAACGAGCTGAATGCAGCCGGTGCCGAGGCGGTATCAATAAACGAGCAGAGGGTTATTGCCACCACCGAAATAAGGCTTGCAGGTTCTCATATTAACATTAACTACCAGAGATTTGCTCCGCCCTTTGTGTTTAAGGCGATAGGCGATCCCCAGACATTGGAAGCGGCTCTAAAGCTTAAGGGCGGTATAGCCGAAGAACTCGAGTATTACGGTATTTCGGTAAGCATAAAAAGAGAGCAGGAGATTTTTATCCCCAGATATGGTAAGGTTTTGGAATTCAAATATGCGAAACCTGTTGACAAATAGGGGGCAGGTCAATGGCCAGAAGGTATGAAAACATAATAATATTCTTTGCAGCGCTTCTTCTGGGGATTACCCTTACCATACAGTTCAGGACGGCGCAGCAGGGTGTAGGGATAATTACTTCGGATACCGTGCCGCAGCTTAACAATGAGCTGCATAATACAAAGTCGGAAATCGAAAGCCTGCGGCAGCAGCTCGCGGATTTACGGGGCAGGGTGGAAAATTATGAAAGGGCCATGAATGAACAGGGAAATGTAAACGAGATTCTGCAGGATCAGTTGGAAACGGTAAGGACGCTGGCGGGGCTGACAGAAGTGGAAGGCCCGGGGATAGAAATTGTGCTGAATGACAGCAAATGGGAACTGACCCACGGTAATGACCCCAATCTGCTTCTGGTGCATGATGAGGATATTCTGACGGTGGTTTCAGAACTAAAGGCTGCGGGGGCCGAAGCCATCGCAATTAACGGGCAGCGGATAATGTTTAACAGCGAAATCCGATGTGGAGGGCCAACAATAAATATTAATTCGGTGAGATACGCACCGCCCTATACAATTGCAGCCATAGGCGAGCCCAATACCCTTTTCGGGTATATGAGCAGCGCCGAAGGCGGTTATCTTGATTTGCTTGAATACTACGGCCTTGAAGTAAGCATTCAGCAGAAGGAATCCATAACCATACCCGCATATGTGCGCAGTATAAACCTTAGACATATAAAAACGGATAAAGAAGGTGAATGAATTGCTAATGGCATTGATCGGCCTCGGATTAGGTATCATTATGGGTTTGTTTTTTCCTTATAATATACCGGTTGTGTATTCAGCGTACCTTTCGGTTGCAATCCTTGCGGCCCTTGATTCGGTTTTTGGAGGTATCAGGGCTTCCCTGGAGAATAGTTTTAACAGCAACATCTTTATTACCGGTTTTTTCGGGAACGCTATACTGGCGGCATCCCTTGCATATATCGGGGACAGGCTGGGCGTACCCATCTACCTTGCAGCGGTGGTGGCTTTCGGAACAAGATTGTTCCAGAACTTCGCGGTAATAAGACGGCACGTGTTTAAAACGCACAGGGAAACCACAAAATAATTTTCTAAAAATAAAGGAATAGGTACAACCGCGTTGAAACATACTATTGGATTAAATTTTCGACATGCGGGTGAGCCTAAGGGGGTCAGATGGAAATATGGAGAACATTATTGCCGGGTTGGATATAGGAACTTCCAAGGTAAGTGCAGTACTGGCAAAGGTAAGCTCTAAGGGCTTCCATGTTCTGGGGGTCGGGATAAGTCCCAACAACGGTATGAAAAAGGGTGTGGTGGTGGATATAGACAGCACCACAAAGGCGGTTGAACAGGCCATTGAACAGCTCCAGAACATGACCAATATGGAAGTAAATTCGGTGTTTATCAATATATCAGGAGGTCATGCGGTTCTTTATGAGAACAGGGGCGTAATTGCAGTAACCCGCGAGGACAGGGAAATCATCCGGGAGGATGTAATGCGGGTGATGCAGTCTGCCAAGATATTTGCCCTGCCTCCCGAGAAAGAAGTGGTAGACGTTATACCGCGGCAGTTTATAGTGGACGGTTATGATGAAATCCGTGATCCCATAGGTATGTTCGGAACAAGGCTTGAAGTGGATGCTTCAATAGTAGCATGCAGCAGTACCGCGCTTCAGAATCTGGTAAGGAGCGTTGAGAGGGCGGGGCTGGATATTCTGGGGGTTGTAACAGAGCCCCTTGCACTGGGTGAAGTGCTGCTTACCACCGATGAAAAGGAGCTGGGTGTGGTAATCGTTGACGTGGGAGCAGGAAAAACCGAATACTCGGTCTTCGAAAACGGTATACTCAGGAGTTCGGACTTCATACCGGTGGGAGGAGACAGTATAACAAACGACCTGGCGGTGGGTTTAAGGATAAGCTTCAGCGAAGCAGAAAACCTGAAAAAACAGTACGGACTTGTCAAAGCCGAATACATTGAGCAGGAAACAATACCGATAAGGGATATAACCGAGGACAGTACACGGGAAATAGGCATGGATGAGCTCTGCGAGATAATAGAAGCCAGGGTGTATGAAATTTTCTTCCTGGTAAACCGTGAACTGGTGAAAAGCGGTATAAAGTCCAAACTATCCTCCGGTGTCGTAGTTACAGGAGGAGGGGTGAGTTTCTTAAAGGGCAGCAAGGAAGTTGCCCAGGAGGTTATGGGCATGCCGGTGAGAATTGGCATTCCTGAATACATAGGGGTAAATTCTCCGGTGTATTCTTCGGGAGTGGGGATTGCCAAATACGTGGCGGGAAGAAAGCATTATTACCAGGACGAAGGCGATGGAGCTTCCCGGAAACCAAAGTATTTCGGCAAGAAAAGCAGACAGGCGCAAAAAGGCAGTACGCTGGACAAAATTAAAAGTTTTTTTGAAGAATATTTTTAATCGCTATGTAAAAAGGGGGTCATATCTGTGCTAGAGTTTGATGTTGAAAGCAATCAGTTTGCAATGATTAAAGTGATTGGTGTCGGAGGAGGAGGCAGCAACGCCGTCAACAGGATGATTGAAGCAGGGCTGAAGGGTGTAGAGTTTATAGCAATCAATACAGACAGACAAGCCCTCTTATTGTCAAATGCTGCCCAGAAGATTCAGATAGGTGAAAAGATAACAAAGGGCCTGGGTGCAGGGGCTAATCCTGAAATCGGACAAAAAGCGGCGGAAGAGAGCAGGGAGATAATACATAACCTGGTAAAGGATTCGGATATGGTATTCATAACGGCCGGAATGGGCGGAGGAACGGGTACCGGGGCGGCCCCTATTGTTGCGGAAGTGGCCAAGGAACTGGGCATACTGACTGTTGGAGTGGTAACAAAACCCTTTACCTTTGAAGGCCGGAAAAGGTCCCTGCATGCGGAAGAGGGTATCAAGGAGCTTAAGGGAAAGGTGGATACGCTTGTCATTATACCGAATGACAGGCTTCTGCAGGTGTCCGAGAAAAAGACCTCGATAGTTGAAGCTTTCAGGGTTGCGGATGATGTTCTGCGTCAGGGAGTTCAGGGCATATCCGACCTTATTGCGGTACCGGGGCTTGTGAACCTTGACTTTGCGGATGTAAAAACGATTATGATAAACACAGGTATGGCCCACATGGGCATAGGCTGTTCAAACGGTGAAAACAGGGCTGCCGAAGCGGCCAAGCAGGCCATCCAAAGCCCCCTTTTGGAGACGTCGATAGAGGGCGCAAAGGGAGTGCTGCTTAATATTACCGGGGGGCCAAACCTCGGACTGTTTGAGGTAAATGAGGCGGCGGAGCTTGTTTCACAGTCGGCGGACCCGGATGCCAATATAATTTTCGGAGCGGTTATAGACGAAGACCTTAAAGATGAAATCCAGATTACCGTTATAGCAACCGGATTTAGCAGCGATAAGCCGAAGAAACCCGTTAAAGAAAAAGAGGAGCATAGGGAAAAGGACAACCTGTTCGGAGACTATGAAAGCATCGACCTGGAAATTCCGACTTTCCTCAGGAAAAACAAGAACATAAAATAAATAAAAGCTGAGGGCTGCGGTAATCCACCGACGGTAACCGGAACATTGAGGGATGCAAATTCTAAACGAATTTCGCATCCCTTTTACAATTATATTGGAGAATTATGCAAAGCAAAAGGGAATGTTTGCGGTTTGGTCGGCACACCAAACGACAAAATTTTGGCAGGAATTAGGTTATAATATTCATACAAGCAAAGGACGGTGAATAGTTATTGTAATATGAAGTTTGTATCGGGGAAGAAGGCCGCTTTCCGGGGGTTGATATGGATATTTATGTAGATATACTGCTGGCGGAAAACATTCTTATGAACTATCTTATCCTATGGCTGACATCCGCGGCCGTAAAGGCCGACACCAGCAGGATAAAAAGGCTTGCTGCAGCTACGGTGGGTGCATTATACGCACTTTTGATTTTTTTCCCGGGGTACAGGGTATTGTATTCAATGGCAATGAAGGTACTGCTGTCATTTCTTATTATAATAATTGCCTTCACTCCCCAGCGGTTCAGAGAGTTTGTAAAGCAGCTGGCTGTGTTTTACCTGGTTTCCTTTATCCTCGGCGGTGCCGTGCTGGGACTTTTTTATTTTACCAATACGGGTGCCGTTACTCCGGGCGGAGTATTCCTTATTGAAGGCATTCCCTGGACAATACTCATAGGAGCCGGAGCTGTCACCGTTGTGATTTTCAGGATCTGCCTGATACCGCTTTACAACCTTCTGGAAAGAAGGTCGCTGCACCAGGACCTTACCATCCGTTTGGGGGACAAATCGGTGGATATGGTGGGACTGCTTGACACCGGCAATGAGCTTTACGATCCAATAACCAACTACCCGGTAATGATAGTACAGTACTCTGCGGTGAAGGAGCTGCTTCACGAAAAAATCAGGGAAATTTTCGAGGAAAACCTCGAGGACGACCTTGAAAGAGTTTACAAGGGGTTTAAGGAGGCTGATTGGGTTTCAAGGCTGAGGCTTATTCCCTACAGTTCCCTTGGCAAGGAAAAGGGTATGATGTTAGGCTTTAAGGCGGACCAGGTATTTATCGGAAACAGATGCCTGGAAGAAGTAATAGTGGCGGTTCATACAAGGCCCCTGTCCGAGAACGGAGAGTATACCGCTTTGCTGAACCCGGATTTGTTTAAATAGGAGGGAAACCTGTGCTTTTAATACTGCGTCGTTGGAGGCTTATTATACATTTATATATATTGAGACTTTTTTCCTATATACGGTTTTTCCCGCCTAAAAGCATCTATTATATCGGGGGCAGCGAAGCACTGCCTCCTCCGTTAAGTGCGGATGAAGAAAGCTACCTTGTATCAAGGCTTAAGGAAGGCGAGAAATCGGTACAGACCATACTTATTGAAAGAAACCTGAGGCTGGTGGTATACATTGCCAGAAAGTTTGAAAACACCGGCATATGTGTGGAAGATTTGGTATCAATAGGTACAATAGGCCTTATCAAGGCGGTGAACACCTTTGACCCCGACAAGCAGATAAAGCTTGCGACCTATGCTTCCAGATGCATAGAGAATGAAATACTCATGTACATAAGGAGAAACAGCAAATTGAAGGCGGAAATATCCTTTGACGAACCGCTGAACATAGACTGGGACGGGAATGAACTGCTGCTTTCGGATATACTGGGTACCGAGAACGATATAATATTCAAATGCCTGGAGAAGGAAGTGGATAGGGAATTACTGGGGCTTGCCATGAGGAAGCTGAGCGAAAGGGAAAAAAGAATAATGAGGCTGAGGTTCGGGCTGGACGGAGGACAGGAGAGAACCCAGAAAGAGGTGGCGGATTTGCTGGGCATATCCCAGTCCTATATCTCAAGGCTGGAAAAACGGATTATTAAAAGGCTGAAAAAGGAAATTAGCCGCATGGTTTAAAAGACATTTCAATCTATAAGCATTGGCTGCTTTTTTAAAAGAGCCGGTAAGCAGATTAATTAAAACTGCCGTAATAAAGGCAGTTTTTTCATGTATAAAAGAATCCGGCGGGTGGAATAATCAAATATGCCAGATTATCAGTGGAAGAGGGTGGACGCATGCATGTGAACAAAGTAGAAATATGCGGAGTAAATACTTCCAAGCTTCCGGTGCTGACAAACGAGGAAATGAGGGACCTTTTTAAAAAAATGCATGCGGGAGACAAGAATGCCCGGGAGAAGTTCATAAAGGGTAATCTGAGGCTCGTATTAAGCGTTATACAAAGATTTAACAACAGGGGGGAATACCTGGACGATCTGTTCCAGGTGGGGTGCGTGGGCCTCATAAAAGCGATAGACAACTTCGATTTGAGCCAGAACGTCAAATTTTCCACCTATGCGGTTCCAATGATAATAGGGGAGATACGAAGATATTTAAGGGACAACAATTCCATAAGGGTGAGCCGTTCTTTGAGGGATATAGCATACAGGGCGCTTCAGGTCAGGGACCAGCTTATAAACAAGCATTCCAAGGAACCCACAATATCCGAAATATCCAAGGAGCTTGACATGCCAAGGGAAGAGGTGGTTTTCGCCCTGGATGCGATACAGGACCCGGTCTCGCTGTTCGAACCCATATACCACGACAGCGGGGATGCCATATTCGTCATGGACCAGGTGAAGGACGAGAAGAATTCCGACGAAGTGTGGCTGGAAGGGATAGCCCTGAGGGAGGCAATGAGAAAACTGAACGACAGGGAAAAACTCATACTAAACCTGCGGTTTTTCGAGGGCAGGACCCAGATGGAAGTGGCAGAGGAAATAGGCATCTCCCAGGCCCAGGTATCACGTCTTGAGAAGTCTGCTCTTAACCATATGAGAAAACACATGTAAAAATTCATAAGGGACGGTTATGCTTGTCTGCATGGGCCGTCTTTTTGTCGTGCAAAAAAATATATAAAGATGAAAAAACCGTGGGTTTTAGGCCGACAGCAGCGACATGTGCTTTTCACTGGCATAAATACCCCTTGTCCCACATATTAATTAAGAAATAATATAAAGGTGGTGCACGTCATGATAAGGACTTCCGACCTTGCTGAAAAGGATGTCATAACGCTTAAGGAGGGCAGGAACTTAGGACCTATATCCGATATTGAGGTGAACTTGGAGGAAGGAAGGGTTGAGGCTCTGCTAATTCCCGGAACAAACAGGTTTTTAAGTTTTTTCGGCCGCGAAAACGATTTGATGATACCATGGAAGGATATAGTAAACATCGGTATAGACGTGGTGCTGGTCGAATTCAGAGAGACCATCGAAATGGAAAAGGAGTGAATATACGTCTGGTAAAGGCCGGCAATATATAATATAATTTTTACAAACACCGACAGGTATGATAGGGGGACTGAGAAAGTGAGATGTCTTTTTTGCGGCAGTTATGATACAAAGGTTGTGGATTCCCGTCCCGCCGACGAAGGCTATACCATACGCCGGAGGAGGGAGTGCGGTGAGTGCTGCAGGAGGTTTACCACTTATGAAAAAATAGAACGACTGCCCCTTATGGTGGTTAAAAAGGACGGCAGACGGGAAAGCTTTAACAGGGAAAAGATACTCAACGGGATAATCAAGGCCACCGAAAAAAGGCCGATTTCCATGGAAGAGCTTATAGGTGTTGCAGATGGGGTTGAAAAGAAACTATATAATATCTCCGAGAAGGAAATCAGCAGCAAAACCATAGGAGAAATAATTATGTCAAGGCTGAAGGAACTGGATGAAGTGGCCTACGTAAGGTTTGCTTCTGTATACCGGCAGTTCAAGGATATCAATACCTTCATGGAGGAGCTCAACAAACTGCTGGACAAAGAGCCTTTCGAAACGGTGGAGGAATAAAATGAAGTTTAACAGACATGACCGGGATGGGTTGGTATATCTAACCATACCATCCTTTGACGATACGAATCTTACAAAACACTGCTTCACCACAAGGGTGGGCGGTTTCAGCGAAGGGGAAGTCAGGGGCCTGAACCTGGGGTTTTCAAGACCGGACAGGCGGGAAAACGTGATAAAAAACTTTGAAAAACTTAGCAGCGTACTGGCAATACAAAAGGAGAGCCTGGTGCTGTCCCACCAGGTACACGGCAAAAGGATACGCAGTGTGACCCCTGAGGATGCAGGCAAGGGGATATGGAGGGCTTCGGATATAACAAACACCGACGGGCTTGTTACAGATGCAAGGCAGGTGACCCTTGTTACATTTTATGCTGACTGTGTACCTCTTTTCTTCCTGGATCCTAACACAAAAGCAATCGGACTGACCCATGCCGGATGGAAGGGTACCGCTACGGGGATTGCAGCCGAAACAACAAAGGAAATGCAAAAAACCTTTTGCTCAAAGCCCGAAGACATACTTGTCGGGATAGGGCCGTCAATATGCAGGGAGTGTTATGAAGTGGACACGCCTGTGATATCAAAGCTTAAAGACAGCTTCAAGTCCTGGAGGGATGTGACGGTACCCCTGGGAAAGGGTAAATATCTGTTGGATCTGCAGCAAACAAATATGGCCATATTATGCGAACACGGAATAAAAATGGAGAACATAACAAACTGCGGATACTGCACCAGGTGTAACGGCGAACTGTTTTATTCCTACAGAAGGGAAGGCAAGAAAACGGGAAGCCTTGCCGCCCTTATGCAGTTGGTTTAGTGAAATATGCACATTTGGCACCGGTTTTCGATTCATGGGGCTAATAATCGAAGGCCTTATTTTTTGCAGCAAATAGCATATGTACCTGCGGCAGCTCAGCCATGAATAGATTTTTTCGGGCGAGGGAAGTCTAAATACTGAAATTATTGAAAATGAGGTGAGAAAATGCCGGTAGGTTTGATAATATTGGTGTTTGTTTCAGTGCTTATACTGCTCGGGGTTGCCCATAGGGTGCTGGACAGGCTTAGGCTTACAGACGGCGGTGCCCTAATGGTAATAGCGGCGATGCTTATCGGAACCTTCATACCTGATATAGGCATTACAGACAACATAGCCGTTAACATTGGAGGGGCACTGATACCGATAGCTCTGGCGGTATACCTTTTTATTAAGGCGGGGACTGCCAGGGAGAGATTAAGGGCAGTTGTTGGCGCGATAGCTGCAGGGGCGGCTGTTTACGGTCTCAGCAAATTTTTGCCCGCCGGTCCCGAGGAGAACCAGTTTATGAATTATTTCTACCTGTATGCACTGATAGGCGGAGGAATCGCCTATCTGCTGGGCAGGTCAAGAAGGTCCGCCTTTATTGCGGGTATAATGGCAATCATTCTGAGCGACCTTACGCAGGCGGTGGTCAACTGGTATACCGGCAGTCCCGGCAGAACGGTATTCGGCGGTGCCGGTGCCTTTGACGCCACAGTAATAGCCGGGGTTTTTGCAGTGGTCCTGGCGGAGGTTGTCGGGGAGACCAGGGAAAAAATTCAGGGTGGAACCGACAAAAAGGATATGGCCTTTGAGGACGGCGAATTTGTGAAAAACAAAGACAAAATGCAAAGAAACGGCGGGGATATGGATGAAGAATAAAAGAACGGGGTTTGCTTTCACGGTTTTGATAATACTTTTGTCGATTAGCACCGCAGTGTATGCTGACACCCGAGGGTTTGAACACAGCGGCCGTGGATACTTTACCGTCTTGGAAAAGGACACCGAAGATGAAATCTTTGTGACCTCGTGGGAAGTTGATGTGGGAGACAAGTATCACAGTACCGACAATAAAATGTACGAAGTAGTGGAGGTTGACAGCGACAACAAAAAAGCCTATGCAAACTTTGTTGAGGATGTTAAAATGCCCGAGATAGACGAAATATTCGTAACCGAGACCCTTTCTGTGGCAAGGGATGACAGAAAGGTGGGCCTTTATTTCAGCCACAATGCGGAGTCCTACGTGCCAACCGACGGTACCGACAGCAAGCCGGGAGAAGGCGGAATAGTTAAAGTCGGGGAGTCTTTCAAAAAGGGTTTTAACAGGCATGGAGTTGAAACAATAATCAGCAAAACTACCCACGAGCCCCACGATGCCAACTCCTACGTCCGTTCCCGGAGAACTGCCGTACGGCTGCTGCAGGAAGGACCGGATGCCTTGTTCGACATACACAGGGACGCGGTGCCCAAGGAGCATTATTTGCACACTGTAAACGATACTCCTGCGGCAAAGGTGCGGATTGTACTGGGCCGGAGGAACCAGAACCTGAAGGCCAACGAAGAGCTGGCCAGGAAGATTAAAGCCATATCCGACAAGACACATCCGGGGTTCGTGAAGGATATATTCTACGCAAGGGGCAACTACAACCAGGACCTTGCTCCGAGGGTTCTATTGTTTGAATTCGGTACCCATGAGCATACTAGGGAAAGGGCGGAAAACAGCGCCGAAATTTTCGCGGAAATTGTAACAAAGGCCCTGTACGGGGGACAAACGGCCCGGGGCGAACGGGTGCAGGGACAAAAGGAAAGCAGCGAAGGGTCGGGCTCCGGCATACTGTGGCTGGTTGCAGTGGCCGGTATCGGGGGGCTGGCCTATCTCTTTCTAAGCACAGGAGGGAAAGAGATAAAATCCAAGATAAAAGGGTTTGCCAGGAGGGAATTCGGCAGTTTTCTTGCCAGAAGAAACAAAAGGGACGGCGAAGGTTAAACCATGGAATTATACAGTCGTATCTTGCTTTCGGGTATAGCCGTGGGAAGCATTGGACGGCTTCTGCTTTTGAGGGCGGACTACAGGCAGTATCCCAGTTTTCCGAGGGGCTACGTTACCCATATGGTGCTGGGAGTAATTGCATCCGCCCTCGGGGCAATAGCTGTGCCGGCCCTTGCGGAAAAAGAATATACGGCGGTTACATTTCTAGCACTGGCTGCGCAGCAGTTCAGGGAAATTAGAAGCATGGAGCGGGACAGCCTTGAAAGCATAGACAGGTCGGAACTTGTGCCAAGGGGATCCGACTATATAGAAGACATAGCAAAGAC
>CAZGUG010000013.1:28707-40130 GCA_964529035.1 uncultured Clostridium sp. | reverse complement strand
CTCAATTACGGTTATATTATTTAATTTCAACCATATTGAGGTTTTATATTTATCCATTGATGATATTTCCCACAAGGAACCATCTTCCAACTGAATATATTGGCCAAAATCCATCTTTTTCATAATCCAATGCCCTGGTCCTAAACCACTATAAACCGTACTATTACTGCCAAAATTGACGTTTATTAACGAAGTATCTAGTACGTTGATTGGTCCGACATATTCATTATCTTTAAATTCTCCAACTATCTTTTCACCGGTACTATACGAATATATTCCTGTACCCTCAATTATATCGTTTTTTAATTCGCCAATATACACATTATCATCTGGAAATAGTACAACACCGCATATATCTAATTTATTATTATTCCACATACCCGTGGAAATTGTGCCATTATTAAAATATCGTGTACCAAATCCAAATAAATCACCATTCCGGAGTCCGCCGACATATTTATCTCCCGTAGTCCAGTACAAGACACCATCGCCAGTGAATTCATTATTGTCTATTACTCCTGCATACCTGTCGCCACTAGCAAAATAGAAAACCCCAAAGCCATTAGGGATCCCATTATTAACCTCTCCGGTATATATGCTTCCATCTTCATACTCCATAGTCTGTATATTACCCACATTTTGAAACGCCCTATCAGTTATGTTAACGCTATTCGTAGCTTCATCCCATGCCACGTCTTTACCCAGCATCTCTGCCACTTTCCTTAAAGGCACATATGTAGTGCCGTTATAGAGAATATTATCGGTTTCCACCTTCTGACCATTTACAAACAAATCCATTTGATTGAATATAACATCTATTTTTGTGAAAAGGTTATCTGCATATACTGTCTGCACTAGAAATAACAATAACAGAATAAAGCATATTATTATTCTTCTTTTGTGCATTACAAAACCTCCTAAATATTTTTTCTCCCGTTATTGTTATTGTATACCTTTATTTGCCAAAATTCTACTCCTACGGCACCGAAATTAACCTGGCCCCGCCCAAAGCCGCTGTATAGCTTGAGCTAGACGATTTAAAGTGAAGATACAATGTCTGCCCCAATGTAGGCATGGTTACTTCTTCCGGAAACATCCTGGACCAATCTAAAATAGAAAACCGGAAACAAGAATTTAAGGCCCGGCGCTGGGCGGTACAAAAACTCATAAGAGTAGAAGATTTCATCAGAGCGTACGAAGCCAGCGCACGGACGCTGTCCATCCCGGAAACACTTATTGATGCGCTGAAACGTCAAAAACAGCGCCAGGCACAGTACGAAGAATTCCTCGGCTCTGCATATTACAAAAACGATTATGTAGTAAAAAGAGAAGATGGCAAGCCTTTTTCGCCCGATGGATTCTCCCATAAATACCGCCAGGTTATTAAGGTCAACCACCTTCCCAATATTAAATTCCATGAACTTCGTCATACTTTTGCGTCACTGCTGGTGGACAATGGCGTTCCCATCAGCGATATATCAGAGGCTTTGGGGCACTCGTCTAAGTCCATCACCCTTGATGTGTACTCTCATGTTTTCAAAAAAAGCCTTAAGAGAGTTGCAAAAAAAGTGGATGCTATTTACTCAAATAAACCTGCGGATATTGGATAAATATTGGATGGCATAATCCCATGAATAATAATTATCGATTAGGGCTCCTATTCAAAACCCCTAGAACCTTTATAGCCCTAGGGGATAAGCTGGTGCCGAAGACAGGACTTGAACCTGCACGGGCGAGAAGCCCACTAGACCCTGAATCTAGCGCGTCTGCCAATTCCACCACTTCGGCAAATTGAGTTCATTAAATATAATAGCATAATGATTATGCCAATGCAACTGAAATTATTTGATTATTAAATACCAAAAAGTATATAATTGGTATACAGGTTACCCCGATGGGGTATATTGAAAAAGGAGGGAAAAATATGCCGGCAGACAAAAACGCATTGATTTCAAGGCTGAACAGGATTGAAGGACAGATACGGGGAATAAAAAACATGGTTGAAGATGACAAGTACTGCGTGGACATACTGACCCAGGTAGCGGCGGCGAAATCGGCATTAAACAGCGTTGGCGCAGTAATGCTTGAATCCCATATCCAGGGCTGCGTGAAGGATGCCATAGAAAAGGGAAAGAGTACCGAGATTCTGGATGAACTGACCGAAGTTATAAAAAAATATGTTAAATAGGATAAGTAACCCGGCCCGGCTTACTTATCCCTTAACAGTTCTTCGGTGTGCAGTATCACATCCGACATTTCCTCAAGCTTTTGGGACAGCTTCTGTATCTGTTCCCCCAGCTTTGCATCCTTAAGCTTACTGTTATTGTCATCAACCATAATTAAGTTTATGGCTTCCATGTTTTCCAGGCTTCTTTGGCTGTTATCCCTGATTGCCGTTAATTGTTCTTTTATTTGTTTCATATCATGCCTGTTTTCCATAATCAAACCTCCTTTCCGGCACCTATGACATATCCTTTATATTTTACCCCGGCGCGCTAAAATAATCCGCAGCCCGCCGCCCTTTGCCCCAAGTTACAACAAAAAATGGAGAGCTATCCCAGGGGGGAAGAATAGCTCTCCGTCTTCCTTTGTACTCCGGTATATGGTCATCTTTTGCTTCTTGCAGTATAAAACTATTCGCCCGTGTTAAAATGTGTGAATCCAAATAGTTCACCCTATCAATCCGGATGAACTATTCGGATTCAATCTCAAATATATCCTTGGGAGCACCGCATACCGGGCAAACCCAATCATCCGACAGGTCTTCAAAGGAGGTACCCGGTTGTACTCCGTTATCCGGATCCCCTTCGGCGGGATCGTACACATAGGGACAGGCCGGGCATTGATATCTTTCCATATTATCATTCCTCTCTTTATTTTTTGTCCGGCCCCAAGTACAAGCCGGCTGCATTATTCTTACCCCGTCCAATCCATTTCAAACATTTTCCCGCTAGTCCTCCATGTTTTCTTTCAGGAACCTTTCCAGTTCCCTTCTCAACTTCAAAGCTTCGTCTTTCTGCATGGTAATATCCAGCTCGATAATATCCCCTTCGCCGGCATCTTCCGGCAGAAGAGCCGCCGGTATACTGAAGGTGGTATTCATGGGCCGGTATTCAATCACTGCCCACTCTTCCTCAATCCTGTCGATTACTAAGATGTTTCCCATGGTCAAATACCCCCTCCCCTGCTACTTGTAAAAACAATCTCTCTCCCGTCGGTACTCAATACTATCGTTCCCAAAAGGTCTGTCCTCATCACTGTGACCCCTGCTTCCTCGAGCAGTTGAAGGGTTTCGGCATGGGGATGGCCGTAGTCATTGCCTTCCCCGACGCTTACTATCGCATACGCCGGGTTAACGTTTTCAAGAAACACGGGAGAAGTGGACGTTCCGGAGCCGTGATGACCTACTTTCAGTACATGGGCCCTTGTCTGTGTAGTATCGATTTCCCCCTCGGATGTCCTTTCCGCATCTCCCATAAGGATAATACCTATGTTTTTGTATTCCAGTTTTACCACTGCCGAATAATCGTTCAGGCTTTCATAGTTTTCTCCCACCGGAGCGAGGAAACTTGCCTTCAACTGCTGCCCTTCGGTTATTATAACTCCCGACCTGGCCCTTTGAAATTTGTGCCCCTTGCTCACAACCGTTTTTAAAAATGTTTGGTATGTCTGGCTTGTATGTACCACCTTCGGCATATATACCCTGCCTACCGGTATACGCTCAAACACATCTATAAGTCCCCCTATATGGTCTTCATGGGGATGGGTGGCCACCACATAGTCCAGCCGGTCTATCCTCAGGGCCCGCAAATAACGAACCACACCGCTTCCGGCTTTGCGATTCCCTCCGTCCACCAGCAGTTTTTCCTGATTGGGCAGTTCCACCAGTATGCTGTCTCCCTGCCCCACATCCAGAAAATGTACCCGCATTTCCCCTTCCTTCAAAGGAGCAATTGCAGGTTTGTGGCCCGGAGTATAAAAACTTAAAAGGACCAGAAACAGCGCAGCAAAAATAAACAATTTGCCTTTCTTTTGAAACATACCCTTTTCCCCCTGGTTTCATGTCAAAGGCGCATTTTTAGTTGACTAATCGATAATCTCATTTCATTTTGTAATAGAAAGCGGCATATGCCTTATAGGTCATAAAAACATCCGCCTTGCTTGCCAGTTCAAAGGGAGAGTGCATATTGAGCACGGCAACACCGCAGTCAATTACATCCATACCGTAATTGGCAAGGAACTGGGCTATGGTACCCCCTCCTCCTACGTCAACTTTGCCCAATTCTCCCGACTGCCATATTATATTTGCTTCGTTAAACACCCTTCTTACCTGGGAAAGATATTCCGCACTGGCCTCACTGCCCCCCGCCTTTCCTTTATGACCGGTATATTTTTCCACGGTGACACCGTTACCCAGCCGGGGCGCATTCAGCTTGTCATGAACGTCTGAATAATTTGGGTCAATAGCGGCTGCCACGTCCGCCGACAGAACCTTGGAATTGGCAAGGGCCCTTCTTAGGCGCAGGTGGCTTCCTCCTCCCGCAGTCAGTTCCATGACCTCCGCCAACGCATTCTCAAAAAAGGCAGACTGCATTCCGGTATTCCCCATGCTTCCCACCTCTTCCCTGTCGGCGAATACGGCAGCACAGGTTTTTTGCGGATCTTTGATATCCATAATAGCTTTGAAGGAGGTATAGACGCACACCCTGTCATCCTGTCCGTATCCGCCTATAAGGCTTCGGTCAAGTCCGACTTCCCTCGCCTTTCCGGCAGGAACCACCGCAAGCTCCGCGCTTAAAAAATCCTCCTCCTCAAGCCCGTATTTTCCATTAATCAGCTTTAAAACAGCTTCTTTTGTACCCTTACTGGTCCTTTTATCCGAATCATATTCCGATGGTATGGTTCCCGCAATAATGTTAAGACCTTCCCCCGATATTACTTCGGTTGCTTTCTTTTCCATCTGGTCCTTGGCAAGATGGGGCAGAAGGTCGGTTATGGTAAATGCCGTATCTTCGGGGTCTTCTCCTATTGTAATCTCCAGCTTTTCACCGTTCTTTTTAATGACGATTCCATGTATGGCCATTGGGATGGCTGTCCACTGGTATTTTTTTATGCCCCCGTAATAATGGGTTTTGAACAGGGCTATTCCTTCCTCCTCGTACAGCGGTGAAGGCTTCATATCCAGCCTGGGAGCATCCAGATGGGAGCCTATAATGTTTAACCCCTTCTCAATATCCTCTTTACCTATAACAAACATTATAAGGGCCTTGCTCCTGTGGTTTACTATAACCCTGTCTCCCTGAGCCAGCTTCCTGCCTTTTTGTATACAGTCATCAAGGGATACAAATCCGCTTTCTTCGGCCAGCTCCTGAATATATTCAACGCATTCACGTTCTGTTTTGCACTCGGACAAAAAATCTATGTATTCACTGCCAAATTCCGTTATTTCTTCCCTGCTGCCATTTTCCGGCTCCAGCCAACAGTTTTTGTTTTTTCTGAAAAGGTCCTTATCCACAGCCAAAACTCCTTTCATAGTTAAATATACTTGTGTAAAATACCATTTTTCATGCCCAACAGGGCCGCCTGGGTTCTATCCTTCACCTGCAGTTTTCTGTATATATTGCTCACATGGTTTCTGACAGTCTTTTCGCTTATCACAAGCTTTTCAGCTATATCGTCATTGTTAAGGCCCCTGGAAATCATCGACAGGACCTCTTTTTCCCTTGATGTCAACCTGTCTACGCTTAAGGCTTTCTCCTTCTGAGCAATAATATCAAAGGCAAGGTTGGGATGTATGTATGTCTTTCCGGCATTTACGTCCCTTATGGCAGTATACAGGCTCTGGGCTTCCACATCCTTGAGAAGGTAACCCGAAGCACCCAGCTTTATCGACTGGTTAACATACTCCCAGTCATCGTGAATGGTAAGCATTATTACCTTTTTTTCAAAACCGCGTTGCTTCAGCAGTTTGAGTACTTCAAGACCGCTTATGTCAGGCAGATTAATGTCAAGCAGAATAACGTCCGCCTTTATCCTGTCCGCCATATCAAGCAGTTCGCCACCGGTACCTACCTGACCCACAACCTTAAGATCCGGCTCCATTTCAAGCAGTTGTTTCAGCCCTTCTCTCATAAGTGAATGGTCGTCGGCCAGCAGTATTTTTATTACCATGATTATTATTTTCCCCCTTATTCACGGGTTAATTCGCTGTCTTTACGCGACTGTCTATTCAAGAGGAATTTTGGCAAATATGCTTGTCCCCTGCCCCTTTTTTGCGTTTATTTCCATATAACCCTGAAGCAGTTCAACCCTTTCCCTCATACTCATAATACCAAAACACCTGTCGTCTTCATTCCGGCTTTCCACGTTGTCAATATCAAAACCTATACCGTCATCAATTATAAGAAGTGAGATATGCTGCTCGGTAAATTCGAACTTGACTGTAACCCTTTTTGCCTTTGAATGTCTCTTTATATTGTTAAGTGCCTCCTGTATAATTCTGAAAAGCGCAATCTGGACCAGTTCCCTAATTTCCACCGGCTTTCCGATCAGCCTGAAACCGGTTTTGATTCCGGTATCCTTTTCAAAATCTGCAAGCAGCTTTTCTATGGTGGCGGTAAGTCCCAGGTCATCCAATGACATAGGCCTTAAATTGTATATTATTTTCCTCAAATCCTGTATATTTATATTGACCTGCTCCTTGAGCTCCTTAATGTGATTTCTTGCCTTGTCAATATCCTTGTCCAGCACCTGCATGCACAATTCCAGCCTGATTCCCATGTTTACCATCGCCTGTATAGGCACGTCATGGATTTCACGTACCAGCCTGCTTCTTTCCTCCTCGGTCGCCTTAATTATCCTGTAACCGAGATACCTGGTCTTTCTTACATCCTCCGCCAGGCCATCTATACCCATAACGCCGGCCCTTAGGTAATCAAGCACCGCTCCCATATGAGCCACTACGTTTTCCGCCTTTTTAACCAGTTTCTGCTGCGCCTTGTATTTAATCTCAAGCCTGTTGCGCTCTTCCCTTATCCTTCTCTCTTCCTGTTCCTTAAGGATAAGCTGTATTTTCAGGTCCTCGGCTTTTTTATAGGCCTCCTTAATGTCCTCTTCGGAAAAACTCTGAAAATTCTTACTTACAACCAGCAGCTTGTAACGGGCGCTGTTTTCAGCCTTTCTGAGCTTTTCTACCTCTTCGATTATTTCCCTTGTATCATCCCGCAGTTTTTCCAGTTCCTTTTCTATTTCTTCCGCTTCGTTGCAGGCATGATCCGCAATATCGAATACGTCCTTTTGACCCGCCTCCATAATCTCTATTGTTTTGTGTATTATTTCATCTATTTTTTTCATCTGCTGCAGTTGATCGGTCATATTCTCCCCCCTATCTGCCGTATATCATCACCATTCTCATAACCCCGTCCCAGTCAATGCTGTAACCTAACACCTCGGATACAAACCTAAGCGGCACAAAGGTCCTGTCCTGATAGATCTGTGCCGCTGCGTCAATATCAACACTGCGGTTATTCACCAATGCTTTTCTGCTGCCTATACTGAGAGTTATTACATTATCCTCTTTGACTATTTCAACCTTGTAGTTTTCAGGACTCCATTTGACAACTGCCCCTAGTTCCTCGCATATATCCCTCACAGGAACCAAAACCCTGTCATTTTTAATGAAGGGGGCAGGGTCATAGGACCTTTTTCTCCCGTTTAGGTAAACCAGTATATCACTACCGGAACGGTAAGTCTCAAAACCTCCCCCTCCTGTGGTAAAGCTCCATTCCTTTTTAATTTCTTCGCTGGTATCGTCACTGTAGAAAACCTTTATTTCGGTGTTTACCATGTAAGCTGTATGAGGCTTCAGGGTATATTTGGGTATCAATGCTATGGTATTGTTTTTGGCCAGTTCCGAATCATTGACGGCATCAAAACTGTAAAAACCTATACTGCTTGTCCCGTCGGTTATTGAAGCGTTAACAAGTTCCACCCTTTCAACCCTGTCCCCCGACACCAGCAGTGTTATCGGGTATCCGCCCGGTCCCTTTGCATCGGGATAAAGCCTGAAGGGATTGGGTTCCTCCAACCCGCTCCATGTTACCGGTACTCCTTTCTGCCGGTCCACCGGATAAACAACCGTACGTCGATTCAAACCATTATACTTTACCGAGCCTACCTCCAGCACATTTGCATACTTTGTTCCTCTTACGGCGTAGCCGTATCCCAAATGCGCATATATGGGGCTTATAAGCGGTAACCTGTGGTATACCGAATCCATCCAGTCATCCACCGCACCTATACTGGATTGCTTAAAATGAATATTCTCGGCAACCATTGGGCTCATATATCCGAAATACCTGGTCCTGTCCCAGGGCATTTCGCCGGTAAAATACTCATGCTTTTTATCGCTTTGAAGATGACCGGCGTTTGTACTATTGACAACATACAGCGCGTGATTGTTGGCTGCCGCATTGAGACTTCTGTCAATGCTCATCCTGTTAAGACCGATTATATCCCTGTAATAATTAATCCTGTCCCTTACCTCTTCATAAACAGGGGTTTGGGGTACTTCCTCAAAGGCTGTACTTGATATGTTAAAACTGAAAGGTGGCGAAGAAATCCTTACTCCGCTTTTAAGGGTTATTACAATGGATACGCTGTGTCTGCCTGTTTTAAGGCTTTCCTGCGGCAAGTAGAATACCGAGTTTAAATCGTCCCTGAAGGATGCATCCACTCTCCGACCGTCCAGCGTCATTTGCACTTCCTTTACCTGGTCTGAAGACAACCCGGAAAAGGTCCATAGAATAGACGGCTTTCTTATGCCGACATTTCCCTGGGGCGTGGGAGGATAATACCATATCGCTTCGCCTGTGGCCTGTACCAATGCTGCAGACACAATATTGAGTATTGCAACCATTATCACCAAACAGATTATTCTTTTCCCCTTTAAACTGTGCTTCATTGTTCCACCCCCGGATTAAGACTTGATTAATAATTCTATAATTCCAACGCTAATCCTGCATGACAGAAAATTATAGCGAAAATTATTGAATAAATGCCCTTCATACGGACACATAGTTTGCACTGAAAGCCGTAATAGAATTATACCACATATTTAAAAGCCCCGTCCGGGGTAGACGGGGCTTTTAAATGGATTATAAAGGGGTTAATAAAGCAGTATAGGGGTAATGATTTCCCTTACTGGTTTTAATTATAACAAAAAAAAAGTGCATTTTGTGGGAAGTTTCGTCAAAACGACCTTTATATCTCTAGAAACGACCTTTGGCTTGTCCAGAAGGAATATTAACTTATCAGAGATTCCAGGTCGTTTATCCGGGAATATGAGATCAGCGCTTCCTTTTCAATATTCTTAAACTTTATTGTGTAGACCTTTCTTCCATAACTGGCTATGCGGTCTATGTAGTGAATATTTACCAGGTAGGCCCTGTGGGACCTGAAAAACATTCCCCCGTCCAACCGCTCCTCAAGACTGTTTAAGGTATCGTAGGTTTCAAATACTTCCCTGGCCGTGTAGATGCATGATTTGGCCTCATCCTTCTCTATCATGACTATCTCGTGCTGGTCAAGGAATATTATCTCGTCCCGGGTCTTAATAACAATTCTGCCTATCCTGCCGTGGGGTGATACCTTTATGCCCTTCTCCCTGTCTTCCTTAAGCTTTTGGATATTGGCAACGGTTTTTATTACCCTCGCCCTTTCATAGGGCTTTACTATATAATCGTAAACGTAGAGCCTGTACGCATCCAGGGCATACTCGGAATAGGCGGTGGTTATTACCGTGATGATGTCGGGGTTCAGCCCCTTTATTATCTCTATGGTGCTTAAACCGTCCATTCCCGGAAGCCCTATATCCATAAACACCAAGTCCGGAGACAGTTTTTCGACCATTGCCACCGCCGCTTCACCGTCGGAAGCGTGCCCCACAACCTTTGTTCCTTCCATTCCCTCCAGTATACCCCTCAGGTATATGGCATTCTCCTCCTGGTCCTCACAAATAAGTATCCTGAGCATATAATCACCCTTTTTTTGTAAAAATTGCTATTTGACCCCATACGTTATTGAGGTGGACATAAGTCCACCTCAATAACCTCTTCTACTTCCTAAGCGCTTCCGGGGTCTCGGGCTGATACAAATAACTTATACTGGCGCCACCGGCAAAGGCTGCGGCAACTAATGCGAGCAGTGTGGTAAGTACGGCGAATACGTTAGCTTTCTTCATTTACTACACCTCCTCCTTTATCAAGCTTATTCTCTGTGAACTTGACCATTCGGTGCCCGGCATTTGTCAGGGTAAAACCCTGCAGCAAAAGCCCGGTCACCAGGCTGTGGTGGTACCACAAAGCATTACCCCTATACAGCAAATCAATCAAAAGCCCTGTTAGAACTATACCCACCATTGCCAACGATATCGCCCTAAATTTCCTTTGTTCTTTTTCGCTTATCGGCCTGTTCGGGTTTTCCCTCGGCGCATACCGTAAAGCGGCATATACCGTAAAAATACCACCGGCCGCCAGGTAAAGCATCCCCCAAACCGCCGGCAGTCCGATTATAAATAGCGCCGCAAAACCGCCGGATATAATATAAGCTACGCTTGAAACAAGGCACCTTGTAAATGTGGAAAAATGAACTCCCCCCGCAGCATGCCTTACGGTAACAAACACCGCGGATATAACCAATATTTCCCTAAACATTCCAAGAAGAGCCGCCAGTATAAATATTGACACAAACTCAAGCATGGTCACCAGGGCGCACTGCAGGCCGTAGCTTACAACCTCCAAGTCGGCATCCTCCCGGCCTCCGCGCCGCATTATTGCCCCGGCAAGCCTGTCGCAAACCCTTTTCATAAGGCCCCTCCTTCACCGGGGAAGCTCCACCAGCATCCGCACTCCTTTTTTTGCGTCGCTGGAAACCTCTATTCTCCCATTATACATATCGACAATGCCCTTTACAATATTTAGCCCCATTCCCCTGTTATTTCCTTTTTTTGTGCTGACCCCCGGCGCAAACAGCCTGTCCATAACCCTATGGCCTATCTGTCCCGGGTTTTTAACGCTTATGTAAATTTTCGCATCATCGCAGTACATCCTGAGGTCAACCCTCTTTGGAAGCGTCTGCCCCTCCTCCACCGCCTCGATGGCGTTGTCCAGCAGGTTCCCCAGTATGCGGCTCAGGTGCAGCGGCTTTACCCTTCCCCCCTCTATGTCGCCCTGCACGTCGTATGTAAGCTCTATGCCGAGGCGCTCCGCCTTGCTTATCTTGGCGCTTATAAGCGCCCCCACCACCGGGCTCCGTATTCCCAGTATGCTGTTCATCCCCACCGCCTCGTCGGTCAGGTCCCTGAGGTACCCGACCACCGCTTCAAGCCTGTTG
Source organism: uncultured Clostridium sp. (assembly GCA_964529035.1). Taxonomy (GTDB): domain Bacteria; phylum Bacillota; class Clostridia; order Ch29; family Ch29; genus CAZGUG01. The sequence goes on along the minus strand of CAZGUG010000013.1, from coordinate 28,739 downwards.
TCCTTGGCCAGCATGCTTATAACCTGCAGGTG
>CAZGUG010000013.1:22365-28607 GCA_964529035.1 uncultured Clostridium sp. | reverse complement strand
ATTATGCTTACTATGTAAACTGCACTTTTATCGAGCATTTACATCCCTTCTTTAATCGCCGTAACATCGAATATCTTAAAGTTATACCTGTAGCAAAGCAGAATTATTATAAGCATCGCTGCCTGCTGCGGCAGTGATACCAGAACCCTCATCCACGCGTTGCTTAGGATTGCCTCTAACGACACTATCCTTAAGACAATCGGGAAATACAACTGATCCAGTATTCCGGTAAATATTGCAACCCCGAGAAAAATCCCCGGTAGCACGGTGCTCCACCGGTAGTTCAGCGCAAATTTTGCCAAAACCGTCATTGTAGCCACCTGCATTAATGTGTGCACGCCGTAGGGAAAATACAGCTGCCTTATAAAGAACGACCCCACCGCCTGTATTACCGCGGCAGCCGCAAGCCTTTTTAGATCCGGCCTGAGCCCTGTGAGAGCCAGCCCCATAAGCATTAACAGAAATGCTTCGGGGATACTAATAAACACCACCGCCTGCCAAGGCATTACATCCATAATCATTAACCCCCTAGATTTTATTCAGCCTGTACGGGCAATCTCCTTAAGGTTGGCCTTTTCCCGGTCTGAAAGCACCCTTCCAATATCCAGGATAATTATAAGCCTGTCCCCGAGTTTACCCACGCCCCTTATATACTGCCTGTCCATGCCTTTGCTAACCGTCTCGGGAGTTTCTTCGATGCACTCGGTATCAAGCCTCAGTACTTCCTCCACCCGGTCCACAAGAAATCCCACCTGACGGTCCCCCGTTTCCCCCATGTTAACTATTATTATCCTTCTGAAATCCCCGTTTTCTTTACCGCCCAGCCTGAATCTTTTATTTAAATCCAAAACAGGTACTATACTGTCCCGGTAGTTGATAATACCCTCGATAAAATCAGGCGTATCCGGCAGCTTTACCGTTTTTCTGTGTCTGATAATCTCCTTAACGGCAAGTATATCTATTCCAAATTCTTCCCCACCCAACATAAAAACCACCAGTTGATTCTCAGACATACCGTACCTCCTTTGGTACATGTTAAACTAATTATACCATTACTTAACAAAAATATCTCCAAAAAATACTAATAAACTTTTAATACCGGGGTTTAATACACGAGCCTCTGGCCGTCCACTACCAGCCTGCCGTTTTTTATTACCTTGTCCACATGGTTAATACCGAAATGATAGGGAAGGTATGAAATGTTTGGCACATCCAGTACCACAATGTCTGCTTTTTTGCCCGCCTCAAGGCTTCCTATTTCACTGCCCCGGTCTATGGCATGGGCGCCGTTGATTGTAACGGCACAAACAACCTCCTCCGGTGTCATATTCATCTTCAGGCATGCCAGGCTTATTATCAGCTGTATATTTTCGGTGGGGCAGCTCCCCGGGTTATAATCGGTGGCCAGGGCAACAGCCAGGCCCGCATCTATAATATCCCTTGCCCTTGCGTATTTGCCCAGGTACAGGTTAAAGGATGTGCCGGGCAGCAGTACGGCAATAACATTGCCTTCCTTCATTTTTCTAAGTCCCTTATCCGACACGGCAAGCAAATGGTCCGCCGTTACCGCCTCAAGTTCACCCGCAAGCTGTGCCCCTCCCAGTGGTTCTATCTCATCGGCATGAAGCTTCAGTTTGTATCCCATCTCCTTTGCCCTGGTCAGTATTTTCCTGCTTTCCTGGGCAGAAAATACACCCTTTTCACAGAATACATCGCAAAACTCCGCCAAATCCATCCGTTTCACACAGGGCATTACCTCTTCGATAAGGAAGTCTATGTACTGTTTCTTTTTATTTTTAAACTCCCCGGGCAGTGCATGGGCACCCAGGAAGGTTGAGATTATATCCACAGGATGCTGCTTGTCAAGATTCTTTGCCACCCTCAGGCATTTTAGCTCATCATCCATATTAAGACCGTATCCGCTTTTGGCCTCTATTGTTGTTGTTCCATGAAGCAGCATAACATCAAGGCTTTTTTTTGCCTTTTCCATAAGCTCGCTTTCGGATGCGGCCCTTGTGGCCCTTACCGTACTGAGTATACCCCCTCCTTTTTTCAGTATTTCCAGATAGGGTACCCCTTCCAGTTTAAGGGCAAGCTCCTTCTCCCGGGAACCGCCGTGCACCAAATGGGTATGGGAATCAACAAAACCCGGCAGCACCGTCTTACCGGCCGCATCTATAACCAGAGTATCATCGTCGATTTCTATCTCCCGCGGGATTGAACCCTTTCCTATTCCTGTTATTCTGCCGGATGCAACGGCGATCCAGCCGTCCTCCATTATTATGTCGTAGGACATTTCCTTTCCCCTTCGCGGCCTTTCACAGCCTGCGCAGGTCGCCACCTGGGATGCATCCCGGATTAGGATATCAGTCTTCATATTATCCCCTCCCCCAATTTATATGACTGCCAGCGGCCAACATATCCCATGTTTATTATTTCGCTTCGTTTTGTCATTTTCCTTCTTTTGTACCTAAACATGGGTTAACCCCTTACCGGGTGCCCAATTCTTTGCACAAACAGGGGTACATATACCCTTCCGCCCCGTTCCGGCCTGCTTTCCATAAGGCTGACAGAGGTAACATTAAAGTATACGGGATTCATTGGCTGTATCTCATCCGGCTGCCTGGTCAGAACTACATCCCTTGCAAGGGTTATATGGGGTGAAAACCTTCTGTCTGCTGCGAACCCAAGCTCCACCGCCCCATCCTCTATATGTTTTCTTATATTCATCAAAGATGCCGTATCCCCCGCACAATCCATCCATAAAACCCGTGCCTTAAGGCCCTGTGATTTTCCGAAAACTCCCACACGGCCGGTACCGAGAATAAAAGCTTCATAGCGTTCGGCCGTTTCGCCGAGCAGTCCGCACAGCGCGTTTATTTCTTCCCCCGACGCCTTACCTATGTATTTTAGAGTCAGATGATAATTATCCCTGTCCACCCACCTTCCTCCCCTGCATAAAGGTTTTATGCCTTTACGCACATACCCGCTGATTTTTTCCCTGGACCCTTTGTCCAATTCTATGGCAATAAAAACTATCATATCCGCCACCTCCCGAATCCGGTTTTTGTGTTTATTTTAATTATAACAAGTCCACGCAAAGAATGTGACCAACAATATGCTTCATAATAAAAGGATTTTTATGCTTGATGTAGAAATAGTATTAACATATATTGTGGAGGGGTTCGCTTTGAAAAAGGCGTTATATAAAAAAAGGCCCGGTTACATAACCATGAAAATACTAAGGGGCACCGGGAAAAATACAAAAACCATAAGACTCCCGAAGATACTAATAGGTTGCGTATTTGTATCCGCTTTCGCCTTCGTGATATATGTGGCCGTAATGTCCCACATGACCAGGAATTTGAGCTATACATATAGGCACAGGTTGGAGGATATAAAACAGCTGGAAAGTATAAATAATGACCAGCAGCAGGAAATCAACACATTGAACTCCATAACGGCAGAAGTCCGTGAAAAGCTGGAAGTTTTAAAGAATATAGAAACTAAGGTTAAAGAACTGGTAGGCCTGGACGAAAAAGAATAAGCCTATTAAATTAACCAATCAAGGAGGTAAGCCATGTTTAGCGGTAAGAAATCGGATACAACTCCAAAATATGACCAGGTGGATACCCTGATAGGGAAGAAAGCAGTATTCAGGGGGAATATGGATGCCGAGGGCACATTGAGGATTGAAGGCAGCATGGAGGGGGAACTGAAAATTAAAGGGGACGTTGTACTGGCGGATACCGGCAAGGTAACTGGCAACATAATAGCCACGAATGCTCATATAGCAGGAAAAATAGAAGGAAACATCAAGGTTGCAAGTCAGCTTCACCTGACCCAGACATCGTTTATCGACGGAGACATCGAGGTGGGCAATCTCATTGTGGACGAAGGCGCGGTATTCACAGGAAAATGTGCCATGGGGAACAAGGCGGCACAGCCTTCCGACGAACTTAAACAGGAAGCTAAGTTTAATACAAAACAATCGGCAGAATGATTTACAAAGGATAGAATACGGTGAATAAACTGGACAGTGTCAAAAAACTTTTAATTTTCGGATTCGCAGTGTTTATCACGGGGCAGATATATATATACCCCTTCGGCACCGATTTCCGTTTTTCTTTAAGTCCCGTGGTGTTTGCATTTGTGCTGCTTTATTTCCACCGTTTACCCATTATACGCTCGGCACTTGCTGTTGCACTTTTCGTATTCACAGGCAGATTTTTGCTGGATTATCTAAACCAGGGCATGCCGGTTATAGACATAATACTAAAACATTATCCCGGGGGCATGTTCTATTTTATCGGCGGTCTGCTTTTCTATTTGATGGATATACGCAAACATGCCGAAAAGCCCCTGCATGCGATAATGCTTCTTGCATCCATTGATACTATGGCAAATGTAACAGAACTTATTATGCGAAATCAGATTATGGATGATTTCTCGATAATAATGTCCAGCCTGCTTGTGGTCGCGCTGATAAGAAATTTTATAGCGGTGCTGGTTTACTGGTCCATGAGGCTCTACAATGTCCTGATACTCAAAGAAGCCCATTACAACAGGTACATAGAACTCCTTCTGTTTATATCCAACCTTAAGGCGGAGCTTTTCTACCTGAAAAAGTCCATGCAGGATATCGAGAAGGTTATGAAAACCAGCTATTCTATGTATGTACATATAAACGATATGAAGAACAAAAGCGACAACACCGACCTGGAGCCCTACAAGGAAAATGCCCTGTCACTGGCAAGGGATATTCATGAAATAAAAAAGGATTACCAAAGGGTTATTACAGGTATAGAAAAACTGCTGCCCAACCCGGTAAAAAGTGAGACAATGACGCTGGCGGAAATATTTGAAATAATCAAAAACAACAGCAGCAGATATATAGAAAGCATCGGGAAAAACATAAAACTCAGATTCCAGTCCCATAACAGGCTTATGATAAAAGAGTACTATTCCCTGGTATCCATCCTGAATGATTTGATATTCAATGCCATAGATGCCACCCAAAAAAAAGGAGATATTGTTGTAAATGAGTTTGTTCGCGACGGAAGCCTGATAATTAAAATAACCGACAACGGTGCCGGTATTCCGGAAGACCATCTTGATATAATATTCGAACCGGGTTACTCAACAAAGTACGACCCGGTTACCGGTACCATGTCGACGGGCCTGGGTCTTACCCACGTAAAGTCCATGGTAGAACACCTGAAAGGAAATATTTCGGTAGAATCAATCCCCGACGTCATAACAACCTTTACTATAAATATACCGCTGATTCAACTAACCGGTGAAGGAGAGTGAATAAAGTGCTGAGTTTCTATATTGTTGATGATGACATAAGCGTAAGGAAGGTACTTACCGACATTATCACCACAAAATACCTGGGAAGGGTGGTCGGCGAGGCTGAGGACGGACCCACAGCATATCAAAACATACTTGAACTTAACCCGGATATTGTACTGATGGACCTTTTAATACCCGGCAGTGATGGAATTGAAACCATAAGAAAACTACAGGAAGCAGGATGCAACAGCCATTTTATAATGATATCCCAGGTGGATGCCGAAGATATGATATCGATGGCCTATGAAAGCGGCATAGAATTTTATATACACAAACCCATAAACGTAGTCGAGGTGCTTTCCATTGTTGACAGAATCAATGAAATGATTAAACTCAAGAAATCCCTCACAATTATTCATCAGACTGTGGAAGGATTGAACCCAAATAATGAAGACGGGCCGGGCGTCAAATTCAAACCCCCCGGCAGGTCGATAGACGCAATCCTCTCAGACCTGGGTATTACCGGTGAAGCGGGCAGCATTGACATTAAAAAGATTGTTGAGATAATACTTAAGAAGAAAATCGTTTCAGGTGAATATTATAATTACAAGCTGAGCAATATGTATGAGCTTTTAAGCAAACACTACTGCAACGAAGAACAGAGCGAACAATCCTCCGCCGGCATAAAAGCCATAGAACAGAGGATAAGAAGAGCCGTATCCAAAGCGCTTCAAAACATAGCTACAATGGGTATAGAAAATCCCAACGACAAGAGATTTATACGTTATTCCACCTCGCTGTTTGATTTCAAAGAAGTAAAACAGGAAATGGACCTTTTAAGGAACAGGTCATGCTATCACGGAAAGATAAACGTCAAGAAGTTCCTGGAAGGAATCATTCTCCAGCTGCTTGAGTCAAAAACCGACATCTGAGGATGTCGGTTTTTT
>CAZGUG010000013.1:0-22265 GCA_964529035.1 uncultured Clostridium sp. | reverse complement strand
GCATCGGTATAGGTGCCGGGTACAACCATCGAAAGTCCTCCGACAAAGAAGATTACCCTCTCCAACAGGGACTGCTCGGTTATAAGGAATGCCGATACGGCGGAAGCCACACCGATTATTCCTATTATCGACGTTATTATCATAACTATCATACCACCAGCCGTAACATCTATAAGAATCATGGACGGATTATACACGAATACATATGGTACCAGGAAAGCCGCTATGGCCAGTTTAAAGGCATTAATACCCGTTCTAAGGGGATTTGATTTGGCAATTCCGGAACCTGCGAAAGCCGCGAGGGCAACTGGAGGGGTTACATCGGCAATAATGCCGAAATAGAACGCAAACAGGTGAGCTGCCAATATGGGTATATCCATTAGAAGCAGCGCCGGTGCGGCTATGGTTGAGGTTATTACATAGTTGGCCGTTGTGGGCACCCCCATCCCCAGGATAAGAGAGGTCAGCATTGTGAAGAAAAGGGTAAGGAACAACCTGCCGCCGGCCAAATCAACCAGTGTGGTCCCCATTTTGAGCCCCAGTCCCGTTTGGGTAACAACCCCTATAATGATACCTGCGCAGGCAGTGGCCGCCACTACTCCCAAAGCGGACCTTGCACCCTGCTCCAGGCCGTCTATTATTTCCCTAAAACTTATTCTGGTATTCTTTCTAATCATCGAACACACTATTGACAGGATTATCGCATAGAGTGCCGCCTTCATGGGGGTTCTGCCCGAGATTAGCAGGTAAAGTATCGCTAACAACGGTATTAACAGATGTCCCCTGGACAATAGGATATCCTTAATCTTGGGCAGCTCATCGCGATTAAGTCCCCTGAGCTTAAGACGTTTCGCCTCAAAATGCACCCCCGACCAAACGCCAAGGTAATACAGAAGCGCCGGAATAGCAGCCGCAGCGATAATTCTCACATAGGGAATTCCGGTAAACTCCGACATAAGGAATGCAGCCGCTCCCATTATTGGAGGCATAAGCTGTCCTCCCGTGGATGCGGTGGCTTCCACCGCCCCGGCAAATTCCCCTTTGTACCCCAGTCTTTTCATCATTGGGATTGTAAAACTGCCGGTGCCTACCACGTTTGCCACAGAACTGCCTGAAATTGTTCCCATGCAGCCACTGGCAATAACAGCCACTTTGGCGGGTCCCCCTGAAGCCCAGCCGGCCACAGCGTTCGCCAAATCGATAAAAAACTCTCCCATTCCCGTTTTTTCAAGATAAGCACTGAACAGAATAAACAGGAATATAAAAGTGGAAGACACCCCTATGGGTATACCAAAAATACCCTCCGTGGTATAGAACTGGTGCTGTACAAGACTGGTAAAACGAACCCCTCTGTGGGCGAGCTGTCCCGGAATATGACGCCCTACCAGGGCATATATCAGGAATAAAGTAGCGATAATGACCATAGGCCAGCCTACCACCCTGCGTGTTGCCTCCAAAATTAGTGCTATTGCAATTAATCCGACTATAAAGTCAAGGGTGGTGACCCTGCCCGCCCTTAGGACCAGTTCCTGGTAGTTTACAACTATATACATAGGAACTGAGGCGCCCAATACGGCCAGGGCTACATCAAAGGGATGAAATTTATGCCTCGACCAGCTTTTCCTCGAAGGATACAGGAGAAAAATCAGGCAAAAACCGAAGGATACGTGTATTGACCTTTGAATCATTGCGTCCAGCACACCAAAAACCGCAGTGTAAAGCTGGAAAAGTGAAAAGGTTATAGCAATAGCTGATATTAGCTTTGCTCCGTAGCCTGCCAAAACACGATAGTCGGATTCCTTATCGTACTTTCTTAATAAATCTTCGTGTTCCGCTGTATTTTCTGTAACAATTTCCGGATTGTCTTTGTTTCCCATATTTACGCCCCTTTCCAACCGGGTTTCACCATTTCAGCGACCATTTGTCAACTGCTCTTATCGTAAGAAGGCCTTCCGGTTTTGTGAACTCAAGCAGAGGATAAGTTTCATCCTCCACAGCCAGTTTATGCTCGGGTATCGGCGATACCCTCATGTCAATAGTCTCAAATCCCCTGTCGAATTTCAGAACAAATTCACCGTCAACATTTTCCAGGGTTCCGTTTTCATAGTCATAGGGCATACCCACACCCAGGGAGCTGTACCTGACTTCCTTTAACATAAGAGTATTGTCATCCCGGATATAGAATACTTCATTAACCGGAGTATGATGTACCGAGTGTATGAAACTCAGTGTAAAGGTTCTGTCGGGTACCTGAATGATTCGTTCAGAGCCCTCATCCTCCCCCTTTAAAACCAAAACCTTCTGCTTCCCGATACCGCAGACAACAAGTACAATAACAATTACTACAATTAAGACTGCCATGATCGGTTTTAAACGCTGTTTCATAAAATCAGAGCATTGGATTTCTCCAATGCTCAGACCCCCTTTGATTCTTTCGGATGGGGACATTAAAGTCCCCACCCTCAAGTTAATCAATCCTTACTATTCATTGAAGTATCTATCAGCGCCCGGATGCAGTTCTATTCCCATTCCGTCAAGGCCTGTTTCCGGCTTGATTTTGGCTCCTGCCGTACTATGGGCTGCTTGCATCCTGTCGGGGTTGTCATACATTGTCTTTAACATGTTGTAAGCAAGGTCTTCGTCCATACCGGCATCTATTGCCAGCATCGCCTGAACTGCAACCGTTTTGATATCCTCGTCTATTCCGGTGTAGGTACCGCCGGGTATAGTCAACTTTGTATAGAAGGGATATTTTTCGATTAATGCGTCAGCCATATCGTCTTCAACGGTCACCAGCTTAACATCATGCTGAGCTCCTATATCCTGTATGGCTGCAGTCGGATGGCCCGCAGTTACAAATGCCACGTCAACGTTACCGTCCTTTAGGTTGTTTGCAGCTTCTGCAAAGGACAGGTACTGGACTGTGATATCGTCATAGGTAATCCCTGCCGCTTCCAAAATCTGCCTTGCATTCGCTTCGGTACCGCTTCCGGCCGCACCCACGGCAACTCTTTTGCCCTCAAGGTCTGCAACCGTTTCTATACCTTTACCTTCAATGGTAACAATCTGTATGGTTTCCGGATACAGGATGCAAAGTCCCCTAAGTGCCGCATAGGCATCCCCTTCAAACATTTCGGTACCATTTGCCGAATAAAAAGCTATGTCGTTTTGCACCATTATTACATCTGCTTCCCCGTCACGGAGCAAATTAATGTTGGCAACGGATGCTCCGGTACTCTGGGCGGTAGCGTTTACTCCCGGGATGTTTCTATTCCATATATCAGCCATACCACCGGCCAACGGGAAGTATGTGCCTGCAGTTCCACCACTGGCAATGTTTATGAATACCTGCTCTGCCGGTGCCTGTTCCTCTGCGCCTTCTTCACCTTCCGGTTCTTCCGGAGCAGCTGGCGAGCAACCTACAACTGCCACTACCAACAAACATACCAAAAACATTGATAACAGTTTTCTATTCATTAAGACCCTCCATTCAATTTATTTTTTCTGTAACAGTATAATTCTACGGATTCTATTATAATCCTGTTGGTATTTTACGGTACTTCACGTTTTTTTCTGTAGGTAGAATCCGGGAATTGTGCCTTTTACATGCTCTAAACTATTTGAGAAACAAAGCCCTGTATCCTGTTAAGTCCCTTTTCAATCTGATCCATTGATGTTGCATAAGACATTCTGATGTAACTATCGTCTCCAAAGGCTATACCGGGTATTACTGCAACTCCGGCATTCTCAAGCAGCAATTCCGAAAACACCAGGGAGGATTGGATTGTTTTTCCCTTATAGGCCCTGCCAAGAAGCCTTTCAAGGCTTATATAAACATAAAACGCACCCTGCGGCCTTGTATAATCCAGGCTTTCTATGCTGTCCAGCCTTTTCATTGCGTATTTTCTGCGCCTGTCATATTCCTGCACCATACCGGCTATTATTGTTTGATCTCCCTTAAGGGCTGCTTCTCCCGCATACTGTACTATGGAACAGGGGTGGGATATGGCGTGTCCCTGTATGGAACCCATCGCCTTTATTACATCCCTTTCGGCCGCAGCATAGCCAAGTCTCCAGCCTGTCATGGCATAGGCCTTTGACATGCCGTTTACCAGTATTGTACGGGACTTTATTTCACTGCCAAATGAAGCGATACTGATATGCCGCATTCCGTCATATATGAGTTTTTCGTATATCTCGTCCGAAACTACAAAGATATCCTTTTCAACCGCCACCGATGCAATCTCCTCAAGTTCCTTTTCTGAATACACCGAACCGGTTGGATTGGACGGTGAATTCAGTATTACCGCCTTTGTACGGGGAGTAATGCTGTCTTTTAGCTGCCCGGCAGTTATCTTGAAACAGTTTTCCTTATAGGTTTTAACAATAACGGGTTTTGCCCCTGTTATGGTGACCATTTCAGGATAACTGACCCAGTAGGGTGAAGGAACAACAACCTCATCACCCGGGTTGCAAATAGCCTGAAAGGCGGTTGACAGGGAATGTTTGGCACCGCTTGAAAGTATTATCTGATCAAACTCATAATCCAGGCCGTTATCTTTTTTTAGCTTTTTTGATATTTCCTTTCTAAGTACGTCAATTCCATAGGCCGAAGTATACCTTGTCTTTCCCTCCCGGATAGCCTTAACTCCTGCGTCTGCTATGTATTCGGGAGTATCAAAATCCGGTTCACCGGCCCCAAACCCTACAATGTCCGCTCCATCCTCCGCCATCTTTTTTGCCTTGGCGGTTATTGCAATGGTCATGGACGGAGTAATCCTGGCTGCAAGTCCGGATATCTGTGGCATTATTTTTACCTCCTTAAGAATTATTGTATGAGAACACACCACCAACCGCTGAATTACATGTCCCCTATTTGTGCTTATTAATATTGTATTACATTTTGGACATAAAAGTAATACTTAATATTGGCATTGAATTAAAAGTCCATTAGTTTTATAATCTTATGTACAGGCATTGTACACCGGTAAATATGGGGGTGCAAAGGATATGATTAGCGTATTGATTGCCGATGATGAAGCCCCGGCAAGGGAAGAGCTCAGTTATATGATAGGCAGGCTGATGGATTTTGAAGTTATAGGAGTAGCTTCCAGCGGCAGTCAGGCGGTTTTCCTTATTAAGGAACTGCATCCGCAGGTGGTTTTTTTGGATATCCAAATGCCGGGACTAAACGGCCTTGAGGTCTCAAAGGCACTGTCATCCGCAGACCCCAAGCCCCTTGTTGTTTTTGTAACCGCCTACGATGAGTACGCTTTAAACGCCTTTGATGTCGAAGCTGTAGACTACCTGCTCAAACCGGTCAGCGATGCCAGGCTTTTGAAAACGGCCAGGAGGCTAAAGGAACTTATGCAGCCGAAACTGGCGGAAAAAATAGAAACAATGCTGCTTGAACACCAAAAAGAAGAAGGGCTGAAGCGCATACCCGTGGAAAAAAACGGCAGGATAAAGCTTCTCGAACCCGGGGAAATTGTGTGCTTCTTTGCTGATCAGGGCTATATTATTGCACGGACACGTACGGGAGACTTCATAACAAACTTCACCCTTAACGAATTGGAAGAAAAAATTAATCATAATATTTTTTTCCGCTGTCATAAAAGTTATATTATCAACTTAGATTATATAAAGGAAATAATTCCGTGGACCTACAGTTCCTATAAACTAATCATGAATAACAATGACGAAATCCCGGTAAGCCGGCAGAAATCAAAATACCTCACCACAATGCTGGGGCTTTGAAACGTACAACTTCGCATATTGCATTTTGAAGACATATTTTGCAGGATAGCCTAAATGAATAAACATTTGTGCTGTCCTGTTCTATAATAGACTTAGAATACTGCATAATTATACCTGCTCTTTATCTGTAAAGGGGGTGAAGAGTCCGAATACGCATTTCCTTCTAAAAAAATTTAAAGGAGGTTTGTTATGAACTCATTATTAGTAATTCTCATCAGTATTGTATGCTTCATAATTGCCTATGCGACCTACGGTGCATGGCTGGCCAAGCAGTGGGGAGTTGACCCCAAAAGGAAAACCCCCGCCCACACCAGGGGTGACGGCGTGGACTACGTACCCGCCAAAGCACCGGTGCTTTTGGGTCACCACTTTGCATCCATAGCAGGCGCAGGCCCGATTACAGGACCTATTGCCGCGGCCATATTCGGCTGGGTACCCGTTTTGCTGTGGATAATTATCGGAAGTATATTCTTCGGAGGTGTTCATGACTTCGGTGCATTGTTCGCCTCTGTAAGGCATGACGGCAGATCTATCGGTGAAGTAATAGAAGCCAATATAGGCAAAACCGGTAAAAAGTTGTTCTCCGCCTTTGCCTGGCTCACTCTGCTGCTTATAATAGCAGCCTTCACCAACATCGTTGCCAATACTTTCACTGCCGTTCCGGCAGCCGCATCTGCATCGGTAATGTTCATGGTCCTTTCCATTCTGTTTGGCTATTTTGTTTACAGAAAGGGCGCACCATTGGGCATAAGCAGTGTAGTGGGAGTAATCATTCTGTTTTGCTGTATAGTTCTTGGAAACATATTCCCGCTTCAGCTTAGCTGGAACACATGGGTTGGAATACTTGTCGTATACATCTTCGTGGCATCGGTTACGCCCGTGTGGATACTGTTGCAGCCTAGGGACTACCTTAACTCCTTCCTGCTGTATGCCATGATAGCAGGCGCAGTACTGGGACTTCTTATCGCAAGACCCGCAATGGTCTCACCGGCCTTCACAACCTTTAAGGTGGGAAGCCAGTGGCTGTTCCCGATGCTGTTCGTAACGGTGGCCTGCGGCGCCATATCCGGCTTCCACGCACTGGTAGGCTCGGGTACCACGTCAAAACAGGTGGACAATGAAGGAGATACCAAACTGATAGGCTACGGTTCCATGCTGATAGAAGGGGTATTGGCAACAATAGCCATAATAACCGCCGCATATATAGGTGCCGATAAATTCGCAGCCCTTGCGGACGCGGGCGGCCCCAACAACGTATTCTCGGACGGTATAGGAAACTTCATGACCAGCTTCGGAGTACCCTTTGAAATTGGTAAATCCTTCGTAGCTCTTGCGGTATCAGCCTTTGCCCTGACCAGTCTTGATACCGGAACCAGGCTTGGCCGCTTCATACTGGAAGAGTTCTTCTATGATGCTTCCAAGGAAAAGCAAAACCCGCTTTCCAACCGTTATGTTTCCACCCTGGTAACCGTTGTGCTTGGCGGATGGCTGGCATTAACCGGTTGGAGCGTAATATGGCCCATATTCGGCTCCGCAAACCAGCTGCTTGCAGGCCTTGCACTTCTTTCTGTGGCAGTGTGGCTGAAAAAGAGCGGCAAGAACTACAGTATGTTTACCATACCAATGACCTTCATGCTGATAGTAACGGTACTGGCGCTTCTGCAGCTCATCCAGACCAACATGGCGGCCCAGAATTATATACTGGTAGTCTTCCCGATACTCCTGTTGGCACTGGCAGTAGTACTGGCGATCCAGGGCTACAAGATAATAGCAGGAAAAGAGGAAGCTCCACTGGAGAAATAAAGAAGGAATACAAAATGCGGATGCAAAAAAAGCATCCGCATTTTCTTTCGCTTCGTTCCCTATTACCTCAGCCGACAGTCCCTTCCGCTATTATACGGCTGTAGTCCTCCGAATAATCGGGTATCACCATCGATATCCGTGTCCCTTTTCCCGTTTCGCTTTCAATCTTCAGGCCGTAATCGTTACCATATACATTCTTAAGCCTTTTATCAATGTTGCGCAAGCCAATCTTTTTATGGGAATCTGCACTTTCTCCCTGTGCAATTACGCTGCTGGCATCAAAGCCCACCCCGTCGTCCTCTATACATATATATATACCCTGCTCCATCCGGTTCACGCCTATTACCACGGTGCCCCCCTCTTCCTTGGGAGCCAGTCCGTGCTTTATGGAGTTTTCCACCAGCGGCTGCAGAAGCAGCGGCGGAATGGAACAGCTTATACCCTTTTGTACTTCGAATTTTACGTTAAGCCTGCTTCCAAACCTGGCTTTTTCTATATTGAGATAGGATTTAATATTTTTGATTTCGGCATACAGGTCAATATTCTCTCCGTAGTGGCTCAGGTTGTTCCTTAAGATGTCTCCCAGGTCTATCAGAAGCTTCCTTGCCACCTCGGGACTTATCCTGCAGTAGGATACTATGGTATTTAAGGCATTAAACAAAAAGTGCGGGTTTATCTGGGCCTGCAGCGCCTGAAGCTCCGCCTTGGCCAGAAGACGGGACTGCTCTTCAATTTTGCTCAGCTCCAGCTGTGTGGAAAAAAGCTGTGCCAGGCCTAAGGCCAGTTCCTCCTCAACCCATCCGATGCTGTCCCTGCCGTCCTTGAAAAGCACCAGGCTTCCTATTATTATGTTTCTTTCCTTAAGGGGAACCGCTATTATTGTCTGCTGCCCGCCATCGGGTCCTGTCATGCTCACTGTATTGCCTTTCCCCGATGTGATGGCTTCCAATACTGCGGAATTGTCAATAGGCCGGTCGGTACTAAGGGATGTGTCAATATTCCCAAAGAAGGACAGCACCCTGTTTGTATCGGTTATCGAAACCCCGTCTATACCCGTCATTTCCCGTATTATTTTTGTTGCTTTCATTGCCGACAGGTTGTTGAGTCCTTTTCTGAAAAAGGGAAGGGTTTTGTTTGCAATGTTAAGCGCCATTTGGGCGTTCCTGGCAGCGGTCTTTTCCTGTTCCCCGTATATGTTGTTTATAAACAGGATTGACACCGCCATACCTATGGAGTTTATCGCAGTCATGGGCAGAATTATGATTTTAACCACTTCTATGGCAGCGCTCTGCGGAGTGGCTATAATCAGTATCATGAGCATTTCCAGCATTTCTGCAGCTATTACCGCTGTCAGAGGATACCACATGTTTATCCTTTTATTGCCGACCCTTCGATGCAGATAGCCCCCTATGGCACCCTGGATAACCGTTGATATACCACAGGCTGCAGCAGTAATACCTCCGATATCTATCGCCCACCGGTGAATTCCGGCAATCAATCCGGCACCGATTCCCACAACCGGTCCGCCAAGTATACCTGCAACCATTACCGCTATAATTCTGGAATTTGCCAGAGAACCCATGATTGGAATGCCCGAATAGGTACCCAGTATGCCTATTCCACCGAATATAAGTGCCAGGATGATGCGCTCATAGGGCGATATAACCTTTTTGAGAATGAGTTTTTTGAACACTTCTATCCTGGACAGGAAAAAAATAAGCACAATGATTATGCCCAGTTTATTCGCCAGGTTGCCGACAACCTCAATTATAACCGATACCATAGCAGCACCCTCCAATTGATACCTACATTATATCATAACATATTCCATTTATGCAGGCTACAAATCGACAAATTTGAAGGAATTTACATCAAACAGCCCTTTGTCGGTAAGTTTGAGACTTGGTATTACCGGCAGAGCCATGAAAGAAAGGGTAATAAAAGGATCAATATTCCCGGGAACCCCCAGGTCCTTCGCCCTTTTAAGCAGTATTTCCAGCCGTCTCCTTACTTCCGCGGCCGGCCTGTCTGTCATCAGTCCCGCCACCGGCAGCGGCAGGCATAACGTCTCTTTATCCCTGCCGTCAACAATACAGTAACCTCCGCCGCAGTCATTAAGGGCCATAACCGCCTGTTTCATAAGTGAGTCGTCATCCCCCGCAATGATAATATTATGGGAATCGTGGGCCACCGAAGAAGCAATGGCGCCGTTTCTAAGCCCAAGGCCGCGGATATAGGCGGCGGATACGTTCCCGGTGGCCCTATGTCTTTCTATTACCGCAATTTTTAATATGTTATCCCCATCAGGGGGTACCGGCACACCCTCCCTGATATCCATATCAGCGTATCCAAAGCCGGTTTCTATCGAACCCGGTATTATTTCAATTACAGGTATCCTTCTGCCAGCAGCCCTGATTTCAAACGCATCTGTTTGCAGTGGGGCCATGTTTATTGAATTTTCCCCGGGCATAGGGTGATATTTGACTGCTAAATCCGAAAGCATATCGCCATTTTCTGCAACCTTCCGCCCAAGCACAAACACGCTTTCCACATTGAAGTCTTCGAGGTTATCCACCACCGCCAAATCGCCCCTGTAACCGGGGGCCACCGCTCCCTGCCCTTTAAGGTTGTAGCACCGTGCGGGGCTTATGGTTGCCAGCCTTACGGCAGTAACGGGGTCCAGGCCAAGCTTTATCGCTTTTCTTATGCAGTGGTCTATATGCCCTTCGGTCATTATATCCTCCAGGTGCCTGTCATCGGTACAGAACATGAATCTCCACCAGTTGTCACTGTTAACGGCGGGTACAATGTTTTCCAAATTTTTTGCCGCCGTCCCTTCCCTGATTGCAACGTACACTCCAAGCCTTATCCGCTCAATGGCTTCTTCCTTTGAAACGCATTCGTGATCGGTGGATATCCCCGCCAGGAAGTAGGCACTTAGGTTTTCCCCCGCAAGGCCTGCACCGTGACCGTCTATAATCCGGCCCTTCGCAGCGGATATTTTGGCCAGTACTTCCTTGTCCCCTGCAAGAACACCGGGATAGTTCATCATTTCTCCCAGCCCCAGTATACCGTCCCTTTCCAGAAGAACTTCAATATCCCGGGCGGTAATCTCGGCACCGCTTGTTTCAAAGGAAGTTGCCGGAACACAGGAAGGCGCCATGACGTGTACCGTAAGAGGCAGGTCGCTGCTGGTTTTCAACATGTATTCGATACCCCGGATACCTGAAACGTTGGCAATTTCATGGGGATCGGCAATCACCGAGGTTGTACCCCTTGCGACAACCACCGATGCAAATACCGGAGGAGTTACCATAGCCGATTCTATATGAACATGCCCGTCTATAAATCCCGGGCACACTGTTTTTCCTCCCAGGTCGATTTCCTCTATGCCGTCAAACCGCCCAATACCGGCTATATACCCTTCCTCCAGGGCGATGTCCCCTTCTTCTACATCCCCGGAAAAGACGTTGACAACCCTGCAGTTTTTGAGTACCATGGCCGCCTTCCGCTTCTTCAGGGCAACTTCCATAAGCTTTTCAGGCTCAAAGCCCACAAGACTTCCCTCCTTCTTTTAAAAGGGCCCCCCTGCAAAGCAGACGGGCCCGGCCTGACAAAAATATCTGCTTATACAAAGAATATAAACCTTATTACGAAGAATATACCCAGTACCAGCATTACCGGCGAAACGTCCTTGAACCTTCCTGCAACAAGCTTTATCACAACATAGGACAGCACACCCATAACCAGGCCTTCGGCTATGCTGTATGTCAGAGGCATAAGTATAATGGTCAGGAAAGCCGGAATGGCTTCGGTATAATCCGACAGGTCTATTCTCAAAACAGGCTCCATCATAAACAGGCCAACCAGTATAAGAGCGGGAGCAGTTGCCTGTCCCGGGATCGCCGCAACAACCGGCGAGAAGAACAATGCAAATATGAACAATACCCCGGTTACCAGCGAGGTAAGACCGGTTCTTCCCCCTTCTGCAACCCCCGATGCGCTTTCCACATAGGTTGTAACAGTACTGGTTCCCAGCGTGGCACCCGCTATGGTACCCACCGCATCCACTGCCAGTGCCCTGTTGATTCTGGGAAGCTTGCCTTCCTTGTCAAGCATCTTGGCCTTGGAAGCAACCCCCACCAGGGTGCCCATCGTGTCGAACAGATCCACAAAGGTAAAGGTGAATATAATAGGTATAAGGCCAATGTTTAAGGCAGCTTTGAAATCCATCTTCATAAATATTGGCGAAAGGCTTGGCGGCGGGCTTACAATGCCCTCGGGCCACGGAACTATCCCGGTTATCATTCCCACCAGGGAAGTAGCCAGTATACTGATAAGCAGTGCTCCCCTTACACCCCTTGCCAGAAGCAAGCCTGCTACAACAAGTCCGAATACCGCAAGAAGCACTCCCGGGTCATGGAAATTGCCCAGAGCCACATAAGTATCGGGGTTTGCAACCACTATTCCGGCCTGGGTAAATCCGATAAAGGCAATAAACAAACCGATACCAACGCTTGTAGCCAGCTTCAGGTTCATCGGAATGGCATTAAACAGCGCTTCCCTTGCCCTGGTCATTGTCAGCAAAAGGAATATGACACCGTTTATGAATACTGCGGCAAGGGCCACCTCCCAGCCTATCTGCATTCCCAGTACCACGCCGAAGGCAAAAAATGCATTGAGCCCCATTCCCGGTGCAAGGGCAAAGGGATAGTTTGCATAAAGCGCCATAAAAACGGTTGCGATGGCACTGGCCAGGCATGTGGCGGTTATAAGGGCGCCGAAGTCCATTCCTGTCTCGCTGAGTATGTACGGGTTTACCATGATAATATAGCCCATGGTCATAAATGTGGTTATTCCTGCGATTACTTCGGTTTTAACATTGGTGTTGTTCTCTGAAAGCTTAAAATAGTTTTCTAACACCTTCATTCCTCCTCTTTTGTCGGGAGACACACCCGTTGGTCTCCAATTTAGAATTCAGCCTATAATTCCGAACATCACACCAATATTATACAATAAAAGTCCGTATTATTCCATACTTTTTAAAATAATTTTCTAAATTGTTCAGTTTTTTTGTTTTATTGTCGGTTATTGGCCTGTCGTATCCAACTAACTTTTAATTTCTTTCATGTTCCCCTGCCGGTCCAGGTACACCACCCTGTCTATCATGGCATTTTTTATCATTCTGCGGCACAAAAGGCAGGGCTGACCGTCGGCAAAGGAGCCGTCATGCTCAAAACCGGCAATATATATGGCAGCCCCCTTCATTTTTACCGGGTCACCGTTTATGATGGCATTCTGCTCGGCGTGTACACCGGCACACAGCTCGTACCTCTCACCCTTTGGTACCTTCATCTCTTCCCGTACGCATTTGCCGGTATCTATACAGTTAGCTTCTCCCCTGGGAGAACCGTTATACCCTGTGCTCACTATCACCCTGTCCCTTACAATCACCGCTCCGTAAAAACGCCGCAGACATGTGGACCTCTTTGATACAACCTGTGCAATCTCCAGAAAATATTCGTCCCATGTGGGCCTCATGAATTAACCCCCTCATATAATTATTTGCCGCTTTCTGACAGCTCATTTTCACTTGCCTTATTCTCTCAATTTATTCGTTATGCTTCTAATGGACAATTGTAGTTTTTTCAACCCAGCTGTCCCAGCCGCCGGATAATGATTTTGCATGATACCCGGAGATATTCAGCAGAGCTGCTACCTGGCCGCTATATTGCCCGTTATAACAATACACAATAATAATTTTATCATCCGGCAGTTTACCCAGGTTTTTACCAACTTCTTCAAAGGGAATGTTAACAGAACCGGGGATATGGTCCCTGACGAAGTACCCTCTGTTTCTTATGTCCAATACGTAAATGCCATTCTTTTGCTCCAATAATGCCTTTAATTCACCGGCGTTTATTGTATGTAAATCATCGGGTATTCTTTCAAAATAATGAAAAACAGCTGATTGTACTGTTACATCACCGGCGGCTGCATCTTCACCCAATCCACCAATTACTGCTATGCTAATAAAGATAATCGTAATTAAGCAAACAGCCAAAAGGGCTTTTTCACCATTTGTCTTAAACATTTATTATCTCCCCTTAAATAATTTGCCGACAACTCATATAATTACCGGATATACGTGCTTGTCGCGGAATCAGGTTTTTTCCCTTTATTCTTAAGTTCAATCCTGTCTGCCGTATAAACAATTATGCCGATTGTTATGCTGTATATAGCGCCCAATGCCAGAGTATTCAAAGGGATAAAATCACCCAGCATTAGTTCTCCCATATCAAACCTGCTTATATGAGTTAGGATATCATCCTGAAAAATGGTATACGCCAAGACACCGGCTATGCCACCCAGGAAAACAAAAGCCGCATCCTTTTTACCTTCAACCCAAGCCCCCATACAGGTGCCGGGACAGTAACCCGCAATTGCAAAGCCAACACCAAATATTAGTCCGCCAATTAACACTCCAAAATAATTTAACTTAATCATATCAAGCGTGATTAGTCCCATGTTTCTAAGACTAAAAACTCCTACTGCAGAAACACCCACAGATAGAAACATAAATTTTGCTATGCTCAAATCTATAAGCCTGAGGGTCTTAACTATATTTTTATACTCCATCGCTCCTGCCCTTTGCAGTATAAATCCAAACAGTATTCCAAAAACAATGGCTAAAACGCTGTTCATTTAACCGCACCTCCCGAACCATAAATTAGCAGAGCTGTGGTAATACCCGCTGCAAATGTCGCCATACCAAAAAATATACCACTTATAGCCATTTGACTCATTCCGCTAATTACATGGCTGCTGGTACATCCACCCGCCAGTCTGGACCCAAACAACAATAAAAATCCACCAACAAACGCATGGGCAAACCTTAACTTAGGTTTATTACCAAAACGCTCTATCCACATTTCGGGTATTTCCTCTTTTGCAACTTCAGTTTTGCTTGTGCGATTCGCTATAAATGTCCCAATAAGTACTCCCAGTACAAGTAACCACTGCCAGCCTGCCGAAAGGCTTTCTGCGCCGCCGCATGTGCCCTTAATCCAGTAGCTGTTGGGTATCCATTCGGGAAAGAAAAAATTTGTCAGATATCCCGTTGTCTGAGAGTAAAAGGTTGTAGTACCTACGTGATTTCCGGAAAGGAAAATTACAATATTAAGCATTCCCAGCGCTATTCCCGCATTAACCCAAGACCATTTTCCCTCCAATGCCAAACCCTCCTCCACAGTATTATCCGGGTGTACTAACCATATAATATACTCTCCGCAAAAATGCTTCAACAGTTCTGTTTTTCTTTGGGGCTACGCTACGGTTATATCAGTCAGCCCAGCTTAAAAACCTCCCCCGGGTCCACCCTGGCGTTCCCGGGATAAAAGGCCCCGGTTTCCCGGGAAAAGACATACCTTTCTGCCAGCTCCCCCGACCGGGCCATATTCGTTATCTTCCCAAGGCATTCAACAAGCCGGTCTATATCCTTTTTGTTATTGTAGGCCGCAATACTTACCCTTACCATACCGGGGATACCACTTAAATCTCCGGTTCTTTTCTTTTGAATAATTCTTGCAACATGCTGCGGCTTAAGCCCTAATAGATGCAGTATATAGGGATGGGCACAAAAACAGCCGCTCCTCACTGCAATACCATCCTCCCACGCCAGGGCTGCAGCTGTCAGTTCGTGGGGTACACCATCAAGATTAAAGGTTATGACACCCACCCTGTTTTCAATATTGTCAGGGTCATTTTCACCGTATATTGTTATGCCTTTTATTTGGGCAAGCTTTCTTAAGGCGTATGAAGTCAGGGTCCTTTCATGGTTTTCTATATTTTTCATACCGCATCCTTCCAAATACCTAATTGCCGCCGCCAGGGCCACTGCCCCGACCACGTTGGGCGACCCCGCTTCCTCCCTGTCCGGCAGGTCAGCCCATTCCACCAGATTACGGGTCACGATGTTAATGGTACCACCTCCGGTGTATTCAGGCCCGTTCCTCAAAAAAGTATGTTTTGGGCCTATAAGTACTCCGGTTCCAAAGGGAGCGTACATCTTGTGGGCAGAAAAGACGAGATAGTCTATATGTTCCGGATGGCCATCCGGCTTTATATCCAGCGACGAATGGGGTATAAGCTGGGCACCGTCTACAAGGATCGGTACGCCCGCCCGATGCGCCATGGCAGCGATCCTTCCCGTATGGTTCCTGTGACCGGTCACGTTGGAGGCCCCTGAAACACTGACAAGTTTTATCCTGTTACCATACTTCCGTAACTTCGCCTCGAGGTCGTCATGGTCAAGGGCACCCTTTTCGTCCACTCCTGCGTACACCGCTTTAGCCCTGGATCGCCACGGAAGATCGTTGGAGTGGTGCTCCATCAAGGTTGTTAGAACTATGTCATCCTTTCTGAATCCCATTCTGTATGATATCTTATTTACCGCTTCGGTTGAATTCTTTACAAAGATGATGCTGTTGCTTTTCAGGTCGGCCTTTACAAACTTCCCAACAACCTCATGGGCCTCGTCGTATACATGGGTGGAAACTAAAGACTTAAAACCGGCGCCCCTGTGTACACTTGAATACCAGACCATAAATTCGTTCACCTTGTCCAGTACCGGTCCCAGCACCGGGGTGCTTGCGGCGTTGTCAAGGTTTACATAGGTTTTATACCCCCCTCCGCAGACGGGTACTTTTTTGTCTATGCCTACTATATCCCCGCGGAATCTGATCTGGTTAAAGCCTTCTTTTGAAAACGACATGGCATCATCTCCCTTCGTAAAATAATATCGATTTAATAATACCATAGGGCAGATATAACTGAAAGACCCTGAATACCTGTTCTGTCCGGCAAAGGAGGCAAAGGACAAGGGGCAGTCCCCTGTAATAAGGGAACCACCCCATTCAAGATATATTCTATCGGAACCCCGCCGGCCACCGCCGTAACAAAGATTAATGCAATAATGGCTACCAATGCCCCGTACTTTGATAAAAGACCTGCCTATAACCGGCAGGTCCTCTGTTAATGAATACCGTTCCTCATATTGTTCTCGTATTTTCCCAGCAGTTCTCTAATCCTTCTGGATTGGAGACCCGTTTGTTCAGCAAACTCCTGAAATGCTTCCTTTACCTCATTATCATCCACCTGTTTTGAAAAGGTTTCCAAATCCCTGACCCTTTCCTGTGAATCCAAAACCATTTTAAGTAAGACATCCCTGGTATTCATTGAAACATGAAACACCTCCTGATATTTCGCTGTACATAATATTCTTCCATAATCGCGATTTTAATATGTATTCAATTGTTATACGCCCTGAACGTCACCGCTTAATTTATCCACCAGATTTTTTAGTATTCTGGCGGTAATACCCCAAATAATACGGCCATTGTATGAATAAAAATAGACAGGGTAGATACCCGAACTCCAGTTATAATCCTCTCCTCCGGGTATCAGTTCAAAGGGGAACCCCCGGGGAACTTTAAACTCGGTCCTAACCCGGTATATTGGGGGACAGGTGCGCAAAAAGTAGTTAAGCGGCACAGTAAACAAACAATCCACTTCACCGGGTGCACCCTTTATATCGCTTATATATTTCTGCCCTATCGCACCCACAAAGGGATAAATTATATAATTAAAGGGCGTAACCAGGTAATCCAGCGGCCCCAATACCGAAACTGCAGTTTTTGGTATGGTCAGTTCTTCGGATGTTTCCCTTACCGCCGCCTCAAGCGGGGTCTCGCCCTTTTCTTTCCTGCCTCCGGGCAGACTTATTTCCCCCGGCTGCTTTTTCAGCGTGGAAGCCCTTATCTCAAGCAGCACCCGACAACCTTGGGATGTCTCGATAAGGGGAACCATTACACCAAATATTTCATGTTCCCCCTCCGGTTTAACTGCCCCGTCCTTTATAATTTCCCTTATATGGCCTATCTTCATTCTGCTCCCTCCATATCTCCATTCTATTATACATCAATTTATTCTATTCGAATCCCCCAAAAATAAGACAAGTAGTGTTTGAACACGGTTCTTTGGCATATATATAATATAAGAGCATTGCCTTATACAAGGATACGTCCTTGACGGTTTACGTTAAACTGCCAAAACTTTTCTTGAAATATTATGGTTTATATGTTATAATAAAAAACGCTTTAAATTAGTCATAAAATGGAATGAATTTGAAAATTCTTCCCCTCACTTAAATCATTATTGAAGAACGACATGATTTGTGCAGTTTTCCGGGTAAGTCTCGGCATTAATTAGGAAACATTTCAAAACCACATGCTCGAGTCTTCCGAAGTATGACTTTATAACCCAAAATTAGCATTTATAATTATAGCCTAATCTATACGTCTGTGTATAGCGCTTGTAATTAATATACATAAATTACTTAAATTTACAAAAACGCTTGGGATTAGTAGCAAACTATTTTTATCGCTGAATTCCCTTACGGGAAACGGGGGAACCAATGTATGGGGTGAATCCCGCTTTTAAATGGGGTAGGGCCATTCTCTTTCGGCCCGAATCCGTCAGCTAACCCCGCAAGCGTGGAAAGAGGGCACTGTCTTCCCTCTTTCGTAAAAATTTAATGAAAGGGGAGTGAATCTATGGAACAACTTAACACCGGCACAATAACCCGTAAAATTGACAAACAATCTCTTGCAGACAGTATCCGTGTCAGAAAGGCCAGACCCGAAGATGTCAATGCCATATACAAAATCGCCGCAACCGTTGGGCAAAGTGCAAAGGACGCCGACCATGGTTTTCTGATGGATGACTATAAGTCTGATCCTTCAAAGTATAAGGAAGTGTTTCTTGAGCGCATATTCGAACTTGACTACTTTTATATAGCATTTGCAGCACAGAAACCCGTAGCCTTTTTAATGGCTTACAGCAAATCCGACTGGCTCAAATACAATCCCGGATGGCTTGATGAAATATACTGGCATCCCGAATTCAACGTAAAATACACCAAAAAATTCGTGCTCGTAGACAAGACAGCGGTGCGTTCAGGCCTGACGGGTATGGGCATAGGAAGCAAACTCTATGAAAGGCTTATTAAAGATTTGAATTCAAAAGGCATTAGAAATATTTTTGCCGAAACAATAATAGGTCCTGTTCCCAACTTTGCTTCACTGCAGTTCAGGCGAAAACAGCGCTATAAACTGGCAGGGATGAGATATGAGGAGTACGACGGAGGCATTATTACAGACCTGATATACCATAAAAGAATTTAACGGGTTTTACCCCTTAAGGCCCATGCCAAAACGGCATAGGCCTCTTTTTTATGACTTTTCCAACAGCTCTTTCATCCCGGCCAGCGATATACAGTTGAACACGTCGGCTGCTTCCAGCCACCCTTTTCGCGCCGTGTCCACACCGTATACCAAATCCTCCAGCCCTTCAGGAGAATGAGCATCGGGGTTTATGCTTACTTTTACCCCCTTCTCCTTTGCCCTGCGGCACCACCGCCAGTCCAGGTCCAGTCTGTAAGGGTTTGCATTCAGTTCTATCACTTTATTATACCCGGCTGCAACCTGTATTATCCGTTCAAGGTCTACGGGATACCCCTCCCGTGCCAGGATAAGACGTCCCGTGGGATGCCCCAGCATGGTAACATAGGGATCTTTAAGGGCCCTTACAAGTCTTTCGGTCATGGTCTTTTGGTCCATGCCAAAGGCCGAATGGACCGAGGCAATAACAAAATCGAAGGAAGCAAGTACCTCGTCCGGATAGTCCAGCGACCCGTCTGTAAGTATGTCGCTTTCTATGCCGGCAAAAACCTTAAAACCATTATACCTTCCGTTGAGCCGGTCTATTTCCTCCCGCTGTCTTAACACGTCCTCTGTTTTGAGCCCCCCTGCATAGTAGGCGGAGCGGCTGTGGTCAGAGATGCCGATATACTGCATGCCCATCTTCATGGCTTTGTCGGCCAGGTCTTGTATTGATGAGGTACCGTCGCTGTACCGGGTATGCACATGAAAAATACCCTTTATATCACCGTATTCCACCAGCCGGGGCAGTTCCTTCAGCTGTGCCGCTTCAATCTCACCGGTATTTTCCCTTATTTCGGGGGGAATGTATTGAAGGCCCAGACGTTCAAAAAACTCTTCCTCGTCGGCACATTCAATATCACTTTGGCCTTGGCCGCCAAATATCCCGTACTCGTTAATCTTCAGCCCCATGCCCCTGGCCCTGTGCCGCATGGCGGTGTTATGCTCCTTGCTGCCAGTAAAATGATGCAGCGCAAAGGGAAACTGGCTGTCCTTTACCACCCTTAGGTCCACCCTTATACCGCTGTCCAGAACAGCCCCGAGCTTTGAACTGCCCCTTTCGATTACCCTTTCGACCCAGGGAAGACCTGCGAACTCATCCATTATTCCGTCGGGGTCGGCACCGGATGCCAGTATATCTATATCCTTAACGGTTTCAACCTTTCTTCTCAGGCTGCCCGCAATGCTTATACGGCTTACAAGTCCCGATGCGTTCATCCCGTCCACCAGCCTTAGGGCCTTGTCCAGCGCTTCGGGATACAGGTACCTTCCGCGGTTTCTTTTGAGGTATTGTATACCCTCAAGGGCCTTTTTCTGGGTTTTCTCCCCGAAGCCCGGCAGTTCTATCAGGCGGTTCTCTATACACGAGTATTCCAGTTCCCCCAATGTAGCTATGCCCAACTCCTGGTGGAGAACCCTTACCTTCTTGGGCCCCAGCCCCGGTATCTTCAGAAGTTCAAGCAGGCCCTCCGGCACCCTTTCCTTTATACGGTCATAGTATTCCAGGCGGCCCGTGTTAACAAGTTCCTTAATCTTTTCATCAAGGGCCTTGCCTATGCCCTTTACATCTTTCAGCCTGTCCTCTTGCACAAGCCTTTTTATGTCTTCGGTCAAAAGCTCTACTGTCCGCGCACCGTTATAATAGGCCCGTGACTTGAACGGGCTCTCTCCCAGAAGCTCCAGCATTGTTCCTATTTCGGAAAGAACCTGGGCTATTTCTTTTTTGTCCACCGCTTGCACCCCCGTCTATTTTCGTATGGCTTCTTCATTCCGGGTAAGAGGCTCATCCGGAATAAAATGCTCGAGAGGTACAATTTCACCCTCAATAGTAAAAAATACTTTATCTATGTAATCAAATTCGGTGAGGGTGTTTACAAGGGAATTGAGTGCCATTGCTTCGCCGGTTGCTCCGTGGATACTCCTTAATTCCTGTGAAAAATCAACCGTCACTTCATCCCCTTCAATACTAACCGACCTTACCCGGGTATCTTCGGGGATGGTACGATAGTGCCCCTGCTCACCGGGACCCTCTATAAGCAGTCCAACAACGGTTTCAATAATCTCTTCCCTGGACGCGTTCCCCGGCACCGTTATACCCCTTACTTCGGGAACCACGTACATGGCCTGCTCGTCCGAGAAATACAGAGTAACTTCAAGGGTTTTTTCGTCCGCCGCCCCGCCGTTACCCTTATCTTTTGCGGCACACCCCGCCGCCGTAACAACGATGATGCATAGTAAAACAATCATCATGCCCTTGGCTTTCATTGCTTTCCCTCCCCCGTTTTCTTCCGTTTAACTAATATATACCCCAAATCGTCGCAGATTATCGGCTTTCCCGGTCAGGCTTTCAATATTCCTTTACAGATGCCCTGCGTCTATACGGCCTGTACAAGGGACAGTATTTCCTTTACAGCCCTGTGCATGTCCATATTGTCAACCACCAGGTCGGCCTGGTCTTTAAGCCTCGATTTTTCAAACCTTTCCCTGTCCCTTTGCACCCTTTCGTAAGCCTCACCGGTGGCATCCCCCCGGTCCAGCATCCTTTTTATCCTTATGTGTTCCGGAACCTCCAGGTATACAATCCTGACCTCTTCGGGAAACATTGACTTAAGTTTTTTTGCCCCTTGGGTCTCCAGAACGGTTACTCCGCTCATATTGTCCGTCCTTTTCAGGCCGTAAAAATTGCCCGAATATTCAACCCACTCCAGCAGCAGGCCTTCATCCCTCATCCGCCGGAACTCGTCCGCCGTTACAAACAGGTAGTCCACGCCGTCCCTCTCCCCCGGTCTCTTTGGCCGGGTAGTGACGTTCTTCAGGGTAGGCATACCGTATTCACTATTCAGTATCCGCCTTATGGTGGTTTTGCCGGAGCCCGAGGGGCCGGTAATGACTATTATCATACACTCACCGCCGTATTCTAGTGTTATCCTGATTATACCAGAGAGGGGATTTTTACGAAAGATAAGTCTCTATAAACGCTTTTTCAGTAGGCTGGTGGATGCGAGCAGGATGACCTCTTGGCTTGCTCCAGAGCCATTCTCCTTGCTGTGCCCTTTATCCGAGCGCTTTGTTATGCTATGTATCAACCCACATGATACCTGGCTGGCCCTCGAAAAACCTCACGAATATGCCAATTAACAAATGAATTCTTGGGATAATATTCAGGACGAATTGGAGTACGTAGCTCCTTTCCATGATAACGCATTAACCACTCTTCGAACCCATTTGTTCCATGTGCTCCTTCAGCTACCATGAGTTGATTAGATGTGGTTATTGTAAACGCACCCCGGTCAAATAATTTATGGTGCATTGCACACAATGCTACACCATTCTCTTCAGAATCCGGCCCTCCTGCCTGATACCATTTTATGTGTGCAGCTTCTACAGCAATCAAATTATTCCCTAGCCTAACGTTGAAACCGCATA
>CAZGUG010000012.1:0-44284 GCA_964529035.1 uncultured Clostridium sp. | reverse complement strand
TAAATTTATTTGACAATCCTTGTGAAAAATATGTTATAATAATTATGTTTACTTATTAATAATTATTATTTGTATATTTAGAATATTAATTAGGAGGTAATACAATGAGCCAAACGAAAAGGATTGTTGTCCTTGGTGCAGGATACGGCGGTATTGAAGCGGCCCTGGATATATACCGCCACAGCAAAAAAAGAAAGGACATGGAAATAACCATAATCGATAAAAATGAGTACCACACTCTGCTTACCGAGCTTCACGAAGTCGCCGGTAACAGGGTTACTCCCGACGGACTCATGATTAATCTTGAAAAAATCTTTGAGCACACAAACGTAAAGGTTGTAAAAGACAGGATTGCCGATATTGATCTGGAAGGACAAATGCTTCGCTCGGACAAAGCATCGTATGAATACGATTACCTGGTCCTGGGCACCGGCAGTGAACCGACATATTTCGGCATCCCGGGCATGAAAGAGCACTCTTTAACCCTTTGGTCAATGGAGGATGCCCTGAGGATTAACAGACATATAAGGTCGGTATTCAAAAAAGCAGCCGAAACTGATGACCCGGAAGAAAGGGCAAAACTTCTGACCATAGTTGTGGGAGGCGGCGGTTTTACCGGAATAGAAACGGTGGGAGAACTTATACAGTGGTCCGACGAACTCTGCCGCAAATACGGTATCAACCGGGACGAAGTCAGGTTGTACGTTATTGAAGCAATGGGTAAAATACTGCCAAACCTGCCGGATCCGCTTATCAGGAAAGCAACGGCATTCCTTAAGAAAAAAGGAGTTAGGGTTCTTACCGATTCGCCGATAACCGAAGTCAAAGAAGACAGCCTGACGCTTAAATCCGGCGACGTGATAAGGACCGATACCCTGATTTGGAACGGCGGCGTGCAGTGCAATTCCTTTGCTGCAAACCTCGGCCTAAAAACAAACCGAAGGGGCAGAGTGGAAGTCAACGAGTACATGCAGACCGTCGGGCATCCTAACATATATGCCATTGGTGACAACTGCTATTTTGAACCCGAAGAAGGCGAGGGCCCAATGCCGGCGCTGGTGGAATCCGCACTGCAGTCCGGCCAGTATGCCGCCCACAATATAATGGCGGACATGGACGGCAGAGCCAAAAAGCCCTTGAAGCTGAACCTGCACGGTGTAATGGTATCAATAGGAAGCAGATATGCAGTGGCCAAGGTAAGCGGCCTGCCGCAGCTTTCGGGGTACCTTGCAACAGCGTTAAAGCATATAGTAAACATGCACTACCTGTTCGGGATAGGCGGGTTTACAATACTGACGGAATATATAAACCACCAGCTTCTTCGCAACACCAGGGAAAAGACCCTGCTGGGACCGCACTTTACCGCCAAATCGGCCAACTTCTGGCTGGTACCGTTGCGGATGTACCTGGGGTACATGTGGGTAATGTCCGGTCTGGAAAAGTACCACAGCGGCTGGTTTGATTATCAGATGCTGGCCGGGACGGCAGACGCAGCCAGCGGCGCTTCCATGATGCAGCTTATAGGCGAACACACGCCGGGCTGGTACGCGTGGATGGTGGATACAATACTGGTGCCCAACGCCATGCTGTTCCAGAAACTAATCGTGTTTACCGAAGTTGGAATAGGCGTCGGATTGATAGCAGGGCTGTTCACCTTCATTGCTGCGGCGGTGGCTGTGGCTATGAATATCAACTTCATCCTGAGCACCGGGCTTAACGACTACTGGTTCCTGGCAGGCTCCGTCGCTTGCCTGGGCGGTGCCGGAAGAGCCTTTGGACTTGACCATTATGTAATACCCTTCCTCCGGAACCTGGTCAAAAAGCTGTGGCACAACAGATAGTAAGATACAGTAAGTCATAAGACACAAAGCCCGCCGTATTGGCGGGCTTTTTAATACACCACTCCGTAACCTCCGCCGGGAAACTGCCATGCGATGTTTTGGTAGGGACAGCCGTAGGGACAGGCTCCGCATTCTATACACCTGTCATACAATACCTTGATGCTGTCCTTTTCCCAGCAATAAACCCTTGACGGGCAGTAATAGGTGCAGGGTTTGTTTTCACACCGGGTAATGCAAATCTTATCGTCCTTGATGAATATATGCGGCTTTTCGTCGGGTATTATTCTCACAAGCTCCAGGGGGTCTGTTGCCGACTTTTTGAAATCGCTCAATCACAGCACCCCCCAGTTCTGCAGCCCGAACAGAATATCCTTTGTCGTTTTGCCAAGGGGCTGCATGTTGATAAGCTCCTCCGCCATCTTTATCATGTTGTTTTTGTCGCTTTCAAGATTCTGTTCAAAAAACTTGTATGCCAGATCGTTCATAGCTTTTGTTATCAGAAAGTCGGAATCCTGGTACCTGTTGAAATACGCTTCCGCATTCTTATGACTTTTCATGTTCAGGTAGAAAAACGATCCCTTAATCCTTGCTTCATAGGAGGCCAGAACGTCCCTGCCGTACCTGTCAAGGGCACAGGCCTGGGCAGCCGCTTCTGCGGCAAACTTTCCGGTTATCATCGCAAGGTCCATGCCGCGGCGACCACTTATCATCTCCGCCGCGTCCCCCGCCACGATTATCCCGTCATCCACCAGCGTGGGTATTTTTTTAAACCCGCCCTTTGGTATGATATGTGCCATGTATTTGACCGGTTTGGCCCCTTCTATCAGCCTTTTCACAAGCGGGTGTTCCTTGTACCTTTCAAGCAGCTGCAGCGGGCTTAACCCCTTGCCGACAATCTGGTTTAAATACCCGCCCACAATTATGGACAGGGAATCCCTGTTGGTCCATATTCCACCCTTACCAATGGCCGGCGAAGTGGGATACCCCACCATCCCGATACTGGCACCCTCTCCCCTTTCCAGGTTGAACCTTTCTTCTATTTTTTCGGCGGGAAGCTCCAAAACCTCCTTGACGTACAGCGTCATCTCGTTCGGCTTTAGCCTTTTCCTAAGCCCCGCTTTCTGGACAAGGGAACCCTGGGCACCCTCCGCCAGTATCACCACATCGGCGTGTATAACATCCCCGCCCTCAAGCACCACTCCGTCCACTTTTTTGGACATAAGCCCTGTTTTATGGTATGCAAGGTCTACCGCAAGGCAGTTGCATATAAGCTCAGCCCCTGCCTTTACCGCCTGATTTGCATACCAGTTGTCAAACTTATACCGCAGTATGGTGTGCCTGTTAAAGGGCACCTTGCCGAATCTCCTGCCGGTAAAACCCATACGCACCGCCGAATCGCTGTCAAGCAGCCACAGTTCGTCGGATACTATCCTGCGCTCCAGTGGTATCCCTTCCATTTCCCAGTATTCGGGCAGTATATCCTGAAAGGGCATGCCGGCGATGGTACCCCCGGTCATGTTTTTTGAGCCCGGGTACCTGCCCCTCTCAAGCAGTGCAACCGAAAGGTTGTTTCCTGCCATCATAAGCGCTGCGGTAGCCCCTGCCGGGCCCGCTCCCACCACTACGGCATTGTACCTGTCGTTCCCCATCAAAAATCCCTCCCGTCTGCCACACCGGTATCGGGCAGCACGCCTGCCCGATATTTATAGTATGGTTTTTCGGAGGGATAATATTCCGCCGTCTTTTTATATTGCGTATCACCTGTTTACTTTTGTCCGTAATCGGTAGTATAGCTCTTTCTCATTGTCTGTACGTCTTCAAAGGAAATAGGAACCGGCTGTCCCACTATACTGCACAGCACCGTTATCTTGGCCGCCTTTTCCACTATTTCACACACCTTAAGGGCTTCCTCAAGGGTTCCGGCGGTCCCGATCATCCCATGATTGGCAAGCAGCACCGCGTACCTGTCCTTAATGGCAGTCAGGACGTTTTCAGCCAGCTTTCCGCTTCCCGGTAGCGCATACTTGGCGACCCTGACATCCCCTCCGGCCACCTGCACCATCTCTTCCACTATGGGGGCTATGTGCTTGTGGGCACAGGCAAGGGCAGTGGCGTAGGTGCTGTGGGTATGTACTATGGCCCGGATATCCTGACGATTATTATACAGGTTAAGATGCAGCGGCAGCTCAATCGAGGGCCTTCTGCAGCCAAGTATTGCGTTTCCCTGCATGTCCAGCACCACAATGTCTTCTTCCGCAAGCCTGTCATACTCCATACCGCTGGGGGTTATGGCTATATAATCCTTGCCTTCAACCCGGCAGCTAATATTGCCCCAGGTAGCGGTCACCAGGCCCTTTTGCAGCATGCCCCTCCCTGCTTCCAGTACCTTCTCCCTTGCCCTTTTTTCGCTTTCCAACGCTTAACCCTCCTTTTTTTACAGCCTTATTATCCCGCGGCTGCAGTGACACTCATCCGGGTAATCCTCACAGCCAAACACGTCGATAAACAGTTCAATCAGCTTATCCCTTCCCCTTTTCATTATCCCGAAAATCTCCCGGTGCGAAATGGGCTGGCCGGTAATACCGTTGCACCAGTTGGTAACTATACCAATGGCGCTGTAACAGACACCCAACTCCCTGGCAAGCACCACTTCCGGTACATTTGTCATACCCACCATATCTCCGCCCATCATTTGAAAGAATTTTATCTCTGCCTTTGTTTCAAACCGCGGGCCCTCAACGCATACATATGTGCCCCTGCCCCTTATATCCATACCTGTTTCCCCCGCCCTTTTCTCCAGTGCGCTAATAAGTGCGGGGCAGTACGGCTCGGCCATGTCGGCGTGAGCAACTCCCTCATGTCCGTCATAAAACGTGTTTATCCTGTTTTTTGTAAAATCTATAAACTGGTCAGGTATAACAAAACAGCCGGGGGGAAACTCTCGGTTAAGCGAGCCCACCGCCGCGGTGGCCAGTATCTTTTCTACACCAAGCTGCTTAAGCGCCTTTATATTGGCCCTGTAGTTTATCCGGTGGGGCGGAACAGAGTGCTCCTGCCCGTGCCTCGGCAGAAAAGCTATCTCTTCTCGGGCAGTTTTTTGTATGTACACGGTTACGCTGCCGTAAGACG
The DNA here is from genome assembly GCA_964529035.1 of uncultured Clostridium sp. Classification (GTDB taxonomy): domain Bacteria; phylum Bacillota; class Clostridia; order Ch29; family Ch29; genus CAZGUG01. The sequence continues at coordinate 39,314 of CAZGUG010000012.1, read as the reverse complement.
TATCTACTTCCCTGGCAGTGATTTCGCCGTCAAGCCGGTAAACCCCGGTACCGCCAATTACAGCTTTTCTTATCAATATCTTGACCCCCTATCTGTTAAACAGCCGCTTAAGGCTCTCTTCAACCTCATGGAAAATCCTTTCCTCATCCATACAGGTAAGCCGGCCACTGTCCACCAGTATTCTGCCGTCTATTATGGTATAGGCAACGTCCCCGCCGTTTGCGGCATATACCAGGTTTGATATCAAATCATGCTGCGGGTAAAGGTGCGGCTTGTTCATATCAACCAGTATCAAATCAGCTTGCATTCCTTCTTTGAGCATCCCCACCTTGTCTTCCAGGCCGAGGGCCCTTGCACCATTTTTGGTTGCCATCCCAAGCACCTTTACCGCCGGCAGGGCTTCGGCGTCCATACGGCCCACCTTCTGCAGCAGTGCCGCGCTTCTCATTTCGCTTATCATATCCAGGTTGTTGTTGCTGCATGAACTGTCGGTACCGAGAGATACGTTTATTCCTTCATCCAACATTCTCTGTACCGGTGATATTCCGCTTGCCAGTTTCATGTTGCTTTGCGGGTTGTGCACCGCGTTGATGCCGTATTCCTTCATAATTTTAATATCTCGGTCCGACAGGTGCACACAGTGGGCACCTATTACCCTTTTATCCAGTATCCCGGCTTCCCTTGCGTATTCAAAGGGCGTGGTTTCATATTTTTCTTTTAACTGCTTAATTTCGTCCTGCGTTTCTGCAAGGTGGATATGAACTTTAGCACCCAGTTCCCCTGCAAGGTCCGCCACCATGGACAAAAACTGAGGAACGCAGGTGTAGGGAGCATGGGGTCCCAGCGACACGTTTATCCTGCCGTCGGCACCGCCGTCCCATTCCCGGAAAAACCTTCTGCAGTTGTCCAGCCTTTCCTGCCAGTCGCCGGTGGTACTCACCATACCTATGGATAAATCCGCCCTTATCCCCGTTTCACTTACAGCCTTCGCCACCTCGTCCATAAAGAAATACATGTCCGCAAAGGCGGTGGTGCCGCTCTTTAACATTTCCGCAATGCTCAGGACCGCTCCCCAGTACACGTCTTCCCCGGTAAGGCCCTCTTCTATCGGCCATATCCTTTCTTTTAGCCATTTCATCAGCGCCACGTCGTCACCGTAGCCCCGCATAAGCGACATTGCCGAATGGGTATGGCAGTTTATCAGTCCGGGCAATGCTGTCATCCCGCTACCGTCTATTATCCTGTCAAAATCCGCCGTTGTCTCGCGCACCGTTCCCGCATAGACGATCCTGTCATCCTTTATTTCTATCTGTCCCACGGTGTACACGTCATCCGGTCTTATCATGGTTATTATTCCGCAGTTTTTTATCAGAATCCTCATGGTCATCCCTCCCTCATTTTTTCCCCTCAAGCAGGCGTAGTTTGTCCCCGAAGGGTGCTTTAATTATCCCCTTTTCAGTTATAATTGCGGTTATATACCTTGCCGGCGTCACGTCAAAGGCCGGGTTGTAAACCCCTATCCCCTCCGGCGCTACCGGTACATTGTCAATATACGTAACTTCCTTTTCGTCCCTTTCTTCTATCACTACATCCTTGCCGCTTTTCATATCAAAATCGATGGTAGTGGTAGGCGCCACCACATAAAAGGGCACATTGTTCTCATGTGCAATCACTGCCACGTTGTATGTACCTATTTTGTTTGCAGTATCCCCGTTAAGGGCTATGCGGTCGGCACCCACCAGCACAAGGTCGACCCTGCCGTTCTTCATAAGAATACCTGATGCACTGTCTGGTATCAGCGTGGCGGGAATTTTTTCCCGGACAAGTTCCCAGGCGGTAAGCCGGGCTCCCTGCAGTCGCGGCCTGGTCTCGTCAACGAAAACATGTACCTTTTTGCCCTGCCGGTGTGCGGCCCGTATAACCCCGAGGGCGGTGCCAAATTCAACCGTGGCAAGGCTGCCTGTATTGCAGTGGGTCAGTATGTTCGCTTTCGGTGGTACCAGTCCGCTGCCGTATTCGCCTATCCGCAGGTTTGTATCTATATCATCCCCTGCAATCTTTTCCGCCGTTTCAAGTATCTCCCCGAAGATTTCACCGGGAGCCCTGGCTTTGTTTTTTTCGATTGTTTCTTCTATCCTTCTCAGAGCCCAGAAAAGATTAACCGCAGTGGGCCTGGTAGCGGCAAACTCCCCGGATATTTCTTTCATCCTGTTCAGAAAGTCCGGCCTTTCAAGATTGCAAAGTCCATATGCTGCCAGCGCCATACCGTAGGCAGCGGTAGCCCCTATGGCGGGTGCACCCCTTACATGCATATCCCTTATGGCTGCAGCAACTTCCCGGTAATCGCCGCACTTCTTGTATTCAAGGGTTTGCGGCAGTTTCCTCTGGTCTATTATCTTAACCCTGCCCTGCTCCCATTCAACAGTTTTCAATCCTTTTGACCTCCTTTACACTATAGTATATACAACTTTTTCCCCCGGAATCCTTTTCCATCATTGTAACTGCCGGTAAAATGTATTAAAATGGGTATACTAATTTTTCAAGGGAGGTCTTTGACTTGAAGAAACACGTTATTGATATGATAGAAAAACGGGGTGTAAGTCTTACGGATATAGCCGAAATTGTATATGAACTGCAAAAAGGTTACCTGCCAGTAACCATGGATATATGCCTTGATGTGGTAGACAGTGTGCTGGAAAAACGCGAAGTACAGAACGCCGTTTTAACCGGCATAGCACTGGACATTGCCGCCGAAAAAAGAAATATTGAGGAACCGCTTCTTTCAATACTGCTGGCCGACGAACCGCTGTACGGAGTGGACGAGATACTGGCCTTAAGCATAACCAATATATACGGCTCCATCGCCTTTACAAACTTCGGATACATTGACAAACTGAAGCCGGGTGTTTTGTCAAGGCTGAACAGGCATAAGAATGAGCAGTGCAACACCTTTCTGGATGACCTTGTTGCCGCTGTCGCTTCGGCTGCCTGCTCCAAGCTTGCCCACAGCTTCGAAAAAAAAGAAAGGACACAGGATATTGATTAACCGCTGCGTCTACTGCTCAACAAACTCCAGGAAGAAGTGAAAAAACTCCGCCGTGCTCAGCTGTGCCATCGGCAGCACCACCCGGGTTGCCCTGTGAAAGGATTTGTAGCCTCTTTTGAGCTTCACATCATCGCGGTACCGCGAAGCGGTCCTTGCATTCTCAAATGCGAACTGTGCTGGGCTTTCAAACCTTCGGTAGCTGCCGCCGGAGGATACCATGTACTGTGTAAACCTTTTTTTCGCCCAGTTCTCGTATCTTCTGTGCCCCGGCGATACCGAATTGGCTGCATGCTGCGGCACGCACAGGTCCTGTACTATATGAACTGCGGCCCCAAGATAAAACATGGCCCTGTTATAATCCTTTTCCCGCCAGTGCCTTGCCGCCCTGTTGAAATACAAAACTGTCTCGTCAACTGCGTTTGCAAACTTAAGCTTTCCCTTCCCGGTATCCGGGTCAAAATAATGGGTTATATTCTTCCAGCCGATATCAGCCCAGTTTACGCCTTTATTGAGCTGGCTTCCGTAAAACTCAATCAGGTTTGCATACTTTTCGTGGCCGTCGTTCCTCAGTATCTCCACGGCCTGGCTTACAAAAAACTGATGACAATAATTAATATTAGTCCTGGCCGGCTGCAGGGCTTCTGTGAGCCCCATCACCCATCTTGCTCCATAGGTTAAATACGAATGCCCTACTACGTCTACCTCCATATTTATCTCCCTGATCTAATAGATTTTGTGCCTTTTATTGACAATATCCTTTTCAATTACTGTTTTCACATAGTTATATCGGCACAAGTGCTCTTTTAAAAAAACATATTTAAAGTATACCATGCCGGCCCTTAAACTGTAAGCAAAAAAATGTAGATTTTCAGTAAGATTCTGTTACCGCCGTTATTTTAAAACTATACTTGCATAATCGAATGGGCAGAATTATAATTGTATTCGGAGGTTTTTCATGCCAACGTAGCTCAGTGGCAGAGCGACGCACTCGTAATGCGTAGGTCGTGGGTTCAAGTCCCATCGTTGGCTCCAATAAAACTGCCTCGTAAACTCGGAGGCAGTTTTATTATGCCTTGAATTTAGTGCCTTAGAGTAGCATGTACACAAAAAACAGGCTGTATGAAAACCGCAATTTTCAAAGATATATGATACTCATTTTGAATCCGGGCTTATTCCTCAAAAGTCGGATTCGAGGATTCCAGGTTGGTAAAACTCCCCCCTTTGACACAGGCTACCGGCACGGCAAACATTATCCCCTTGCCCTCCTCAGAAAAATCGCCCAATACCTCTTCGGTTATTCTAAATGCATCCTTAAGGGTTTCCCTTGTCCTTATTATCATGTACAAAGTCCTGTTGTGAACCATGTAGTGCTCAATCAACTTTCTTACGCCGGTAAAGACTATTGGCTTGCTTAAAGACTTTTCCATGTCCATATACCTGCCCGATCCCATTGTGTCTATTATGGTGGCTCCCCTGATATCGTTCTCTTTGTATTTTTCAATCAGTTCCATGGTCTTGTGCTCGTCATTATAGGTTACTACGAAAAGATACAAAACGATCACCCTTTCTGATTTGTCTCTCCGGACTTTTGTATAGCAAGTTTCGCAAACAACGGCCCGAGTATTTCGTAGAATACAACCCCTGCCATGACTATGGTGGACAGCTTTAGTCCAATGTCAGGGAACCGCTGCCTGACCGTAAGCGCAAGGCCTATTGCAACCCCGGCCTGGGGCAGCATTCCCAACCCCAGGTACCTTTGCACATTGTCGGATGCCTTGCCCAACCTTGCTCCGAAATAACAGCCCGCCATCTTGCCGGCAGCCCTTGCAAGAACATAACCTGCTCCTATAAGTCCCACCTGTGGCATAATATCCAACTGCAGCGTCAGCCCCGCCAAAGTAAAAAAAGCTACGTATATCGGCTGGGTTATTGGCTCTGTTATACTAAATACCCTGGTCACTCTACGATTAGTATTCGCGGTTACTGCTCCGAAAACCATATCCGTAAGTATATAGGACAGCCCCAGTCTGTATGCAACGGCTGTAGTGCCAATGAGTACTGCCAGTACTATTGTAAGTATGTCTTCATTAGTTTTTGCCACCCCCGTAACAAAGATATACGTTATTGAAGCTGCCAGAAGCCCAAGCAAAACAGAGCCGGATATATCAACAAGCGGCCCGGATATTGAACCGATGGAAAAATGTGCTCCCCCGTTCAGGGCAGTTACTAAAGACACAATAATTCCAAAAACTATAACGCATATTACATCGTCCAGGGCGACAACCGACAAAAGCGTCCTTGTAAGGGGGCCCTTTGCCCTGTATTCTTTGATTACCATCAAAACGGCGGCAGGCGCAGTAGCTGCGGATATTGCTCCAATGAGCAAGCTAAAGGACAGCGGCTGGTTGAATATATATCGCATTGTAACAAAAACCAGTACCACGGTTCCCAAGGCCTGAACAACAGCTATTATCAATACCGAACTGCCCAGCCCTTTTATCTGAGACTTTTCAAATTCACTGCCTATAAAAAAAGCAATAAAGGACAACGCTATGTGCTCTATTAGTTCCATACTGTGAATTGCTTGGTCCGGAATAATATCCAGACAATAGGGCCCTATAATGATTCCTACAACAAGGTAGCCGGTTACAACCGGCAGCATAAACAATGATATAATCCGGCCTGCCACGTAACCTGCAAAGAGAATAACGCTAAAATACATTATTACTTCCACCCAAGGATGCCTCCAGTTAAGTTATGCCGCTTATGCTTCTACTGATTATTCTTACCATTGGATAGCACTTTAACCGTTTTATGCATGTACTAAGCTTATATGTGGATTTTTACCATTGACTGGACAGGCACGGGTATTGTATACTATACCCCTGTAAGGTATATAAGCTGTTGAAATAATACTTGCAGGAGGTAATGCCATGAAGAGAAAATCTTACTTAAAATGGTCCTGGATTTTTATGATTACGTTTATTGTGTTGTCGGTACTTGATATACGGTTAGGGCTGCTGGGGATTATCTGTATGACTGTGCCCCTTTATCATGCCCTTCGCGGCAGAGGAAAAATTCACTGCTCCCACTACTGTCCACGGGGCTCCCTTTTGGGTAATTTTCTTAAGAGTATCTCCCTTGGGAACAACCTTCCCCCCTATATGAAACAGAAAACCATCAAAAACATATTGCTGGGGTTTATGATGGTTATGTTCTCATTATCCCTTTTTTGAACCGGTATCCATATTTGGCTTTTGAAAACTGCAATGGCCTATCCGGCATTTGGTGCACAAGTATGTTGGGCCCCTGGCTGCACCTATTCTGTGGACCTGGTTTTTAATTCAATAATAATGCGGCCGCTGTCATACCGGATAAACCGGCCCACATCGACACTTTACCAATAATTGTCCAAATACCCGATGACTTTCTTATTATTAATCATAAAGTGTTCGTTCCTGCCATTATATGTAAATAAAAACTATCATGCCTCTACCATATTATGACATAAATTTAATTAAATACATGCTATAATTCTTTTACTCGTAAAACCAATAAATTATTAAGGAGGGGAAATACAGATGCTAAAAAAATCAAGAGTTATGCTGCTTGTACTGGCTTTTATTGTTGTGTTTAGTTCGGTTGCATTGGCAGATACCTATGCGCCGGGCCAGACCGGCGCAGCGTTTGACCAAAAGATTGCAGCTAGGGTAGATGGAGACAAGCTCATTGAACATATCAGGGTGTTGTCGGAAGATATTGGCCCAAGGGTGGCAGGAACCCCTGAAGAATGGGAAGCGGCGGAATACATAGCCTCCACATTGGGAAGCTATGGGTATGAAACCGAAATCCAGCAGTATGTCAGCAGAAATGTCTCCACCAGGTCTTTGGTGCAGCTTACCCCGGTTGAGGCAAACTTCAACCCCGGCTCCATGACCGGCTCAGGCAATACTCCGGCAGAAGGGGTAACCGCGGAATTGGTGTACTGCGGTTTAGGCTATCCCGAAGACTTCACCGAGGACGTTGCCGGCAAGATTGCACTTATACAAAGAGGCGAACTGAATTTCGGTGTAAAGGCGCAAAACGCCTTTGACAGGGGTGCCGTAGGGGTGATTATATTCAACAACGTATCAGGCTCAATGTCGGGTACCCTCGGTCAAAACTTTATCATACCGGTAGTATCTTTAACACTTGCCCAGGGCCAATACTTTTTGGATCAGTTAGATCAGGGCCCTGTGACAGTAAAATTGACAGTAGCCACTGTGCCCTATTATTCACCCAATGTGATTGCCAGCAAACCGGCAAAGCATAAGAACGCAAACGACCAGGTAGTACTGCTTACAGCCCACCTTGACAGCGTAGCCAATGCCCCCGGTGCCAATGACAACGCTTCGGGCGTTGCCGGTGTATTGGAATTGGCCAAGATTCTTAAAGGCTATCAAAGCGTGCGTGAAGTGCGGTTTGTCCTGTTTGGTGCCGAAGAGATAGGACTTATTGGATCGCAAAGGTATGTGGCCAGCCTGCCGGAGGAAGAGCTTGAGAGGATTGTAGCGGTGTATAATATGGACATGATTGGCACCAGCTGGGGCGACGAATCAATACTGATTGCCTGGACTTCAGACGGTCAAAGGAATATTGTAACCGATACGGCTATTGCGGCAGGAGCAAGGCTGACCAGCGCGGTACTCCCGTCCAGGACTACAAGAAGCGACCACAATTCCTTCCACGTTGTCGGCATACCGGCTGCATGCTTCCTGCGTTTACCCATGGAACCGTATTACCACAGGCCTACCGATACCATAGAAATGAACATCGGCAAAGACCGCATTGAGGATTCGGTAAAAATAATAGGGTCTGCCGCTTACAGCATTATCCGTCCTGAAAGCCCGAGCCTTGAAAACAGTAAAATAGGCGAAGTAATGAGAGAAATTGATGAAAACCTTGATTTCATTATAGAAGAGCATATGGAAACATACGAAGATATTTATGTTCCCAGGTTATAGGGATTTGAATATGAATTCTTTGGGAAAGACTGTAGAATAAGACTAGGCGACGGAGGAGCGTATTCCCCTGTCGCTTTTTGTCTCCATATTAAAACCCGCACATATTTGGCGGCATACAGTTTCCGCTGCGGTAAGCTATGGGAAAAAATCTTCGCCTATCGGTGCATACTCTATCCCCGTACACCTTGACACCGCTTCCCGCCTGGCTTAACATTTACATAGATCCCAAACGAAAAACCGGTATACCCCAAAGGAGGGGACGAAACTGAGCGTAAAGGATTATTTGCTAAGCAGGTACCCAGGAGACGAAAATAAATTCTTCATTGGCAGGATGATGGAATACCTGGACCGGTGTGACAGGACCCATAAGAGAATCTTTACCGATTTCCTCCATCCCCTACAGGTAAAAATGGCCCGCGAAATGGCCAGGCCCTTCAACACCGTTTCGCTTGGCCTGAGCGGCGGGTTTGAGGGCTCCGAACGGCAGGTGGCCGCTTTTTTCCCGGAATGGGACTGTATAGAGCCCGAAGACTATCCCATAGTAATGCTGAAAATAACCGACAGGGGCTGGGGGAAGGCCCTAAACCACAGGGATTACCTGGGGGCACTTTTGGGCCTCGGGATAAAGAGAGAAAAGCTGGGTGACCTGGTGGTAAGGGATAAAATTTGCCTTGCCGCCGTACACCGTGATATAGCCGGGTTTGTTGAAACAAACCTGGAAAGGGCGGGCAGAAGCAGCGTTACCGCTGCAAGGGTGGACATTAAGGATTTTGGCCTTAAACCGCTGCTGGAGGAAAAACGTATTACCGCCGCCTCACTCAGGCTGGACGGTGTAATCGGTTCGGTATTTAACCTCAGCAGGTCAAAATCGGTTGAACTGATTGCGGCCGAAAGGGTCAGGCTGAACTGGGAAGTATGTAACCAAACCAATAAAGCCTTACAGGAAGGCGACATTATATCGGTAAAGGGCAAGGGGAAATTCAAAGTAAAAGAAATTGCCGGTGTTACAAAAAAGGGAAGAACTGCAGCCGTTATCTACAAATACGTATAAAAGGCTCTCCCCTGACGGCTTGTTTATCCACCGGGAAAGAGCCTTTTATACTTTTTGCCTTGCTTTTACACGGGATGAGTCTTGTCTTCGTAATCCACCATAGTACCTTCCACATTGTATTTCTTTGTTTGCCTGTATTCGAAGTATTTCAGTGCCACCGGCGGGAACAGCGCGTAGGACAGCACATCCTCTTCCTGTTCTATATATTTCTTAATCTCGTTTCTTAAGCTCTCAAGCTGCGGCGGTATATCATCGGCGGGCCTGTAGTCTATAACCGGCTCGTCGCCTATTACCTTCTTTTTAATCTCATCGGCTATCGGCACGGTCGGCCTGCCGTAAAGGCCCTTGACATAGTTTTTGACTTCGTTGGGTATCATCTTGTATTTTTCACCCGCCAGGACGTTCATTACGGCCTGGGTACCCACTATCTGGCTGGTGGGTGTCACCAGCGGAGGATAGCCCAGTTCTTTTCTTACGTTTGGTATTTCCTTAAGTACTTCGTCATATTTGTCCAGTGCATTTTGCATCTCCAGCTGCGACACAAGGTTTGAAAGCATCCCGCCCGGCACCTGGTAAATAAGCGTGTTGATATCCACCGAAAGCACCTTGGGGTTTAGAATACCATTTTCAATGTACTTGTCCCTTATAGGTTTGAAATACTCGGCTATTTCGTTAAGCAGTTTCAGGTCAAACCCGGTATCATATTCGGTATCCTGTAGCGTGGCCACAAGCGGCTCGGTGGGAGGCTGCGCGGTTCCGGAACCTATCGGAGAGATTGAGGTATCCACCACGTCCACTCCCGCTTCTATACCCTTCAGGTATGCCATGGGTGCAAGACCGCTGGTACAGTGCGAGTGCAGCTGGATGGGTACCTTTATGGTCTCCTTCATCGCCTTTACCAGCTCATACGTATAATAGGGCGTCAAAAGGCCGGACATGTCCTTTATGCATATCGAATCGGCACCCATATTCTCCATTTCCTTGGCCAGCTTGACAAAGGTTTCTACAGTGTGCACAGGGCTTATCGTATAGCATATTGCTCCCTGGGCATGGGCGCCTTCCTTTATTGTGACTTCCATTGCCTTCTGAATGTTTCTTGTGTCATTCAATGCATCAAATATTCTAACAATGTCTATACCGTTGTAGACCGCTCTCTTTACAAATTCCTCCACAACATCGTCGGCATAGTGCTTGTAGCCCAGTATGTTTTGTCCCCTCAAAAGCATCTGCAGCTTTGTATTCTTCATTTTGGACTTAATCCTTCTAAGCCGTTCCCAGGGGTCCTCGTTCAAAAATCTCAGGCATGAATCAAAGGTTGCACCTCCCCACATTTCTATAGAGTGGTAGCCGACCTTGTCAATCATCTCTGCAATGGGCAGCATCTCGTCGGTGCTCATTCTGGTAGCCATTAGAGACTGATGTGCATCCCTGAAAGCAGTTTCTGTAACCTTGACCTTACCCAATTTTATGCCTCCTTATCATTTAATTAACCTTCTATTACAGTCCTATCCCGTTATAATGGTGCCGGTTTTGCCTTCGAGGGCATCCACTGCCTTTTCCAGCGATGAAATTATCACTTTTCTGCCCGGCTTTGATTTCACAAACTGTACGGCGGCCTTAACCTTCGGCAGCATGGACCCCGCCGCAAAATGTCCTTCTTCCATATATTTCTCCACCCGGGCCGCTGTTATGGTATCAAGCGCCCTTTGGTCGGGCCTTCCAAAATTTATATAAACCTTTTCCACCGCCGTAAGAATAACCAGAACATCCGCATCTATATCCTCAGCAAGTCTTTCGGACGCCAGGTCCTTGTCTATCACGGCCGCAGTACCTTCCAGGTCGCCCTTTTCATTACGCACGACCGGTATTCCGCCGCCGCCCACCGTCACAACCAGCACTCCGTTTTCCACAAGTATTTTTACCGCATCCAGCTCCACTATCTCCACCGGCACGGGTGAAGCAACCACACGTCTCCAGCCCCTGCCCGCATCTTCCCTTACATCATATCCCCTTTCATCCTTAAGCTTCAAAGCCTCTTCCCTCGAATAAAAGGGCCCTATCGGTTTGGTGGGGTTCTTAAAAGCGGGGTCGTTTTTATCAACCACCACCTGTGTCACCACCGTGGCAACCGGTTTATTTATTCCTTTTTCCCCTAGAACCTTACCCATTGCCTGCTGTATGTGATAACCTATCATGCCCTGACTCATTGCACCGCATACATCAAAGGGCATGGACGGCGTAATGTTAGACGAACTCTCGTTCTGAAGCACTATCCTGCCCACCTGCGGACCGTTTCCGTGGGCCATTACCACTTCAAAACCATTTTTTATGATGTCTGCTATGTAGCCTGCCGTTTTTCGCACCATACTCAGCTGTGCTTCCGCCGTTGCGGGTACTCCCGCTTCCTGCAGTGCATTGCCTCCCAGCGCTATTACCAGTCTCTGCATATCCAATCATCCTTTGTAATATATTATAAACTGCTTCCCGCTTCAAAAACCGATACCACAGCCTTTTTCAATACTATATTTATATAGGTATACAATTATTACAGTATACCGTGTTTAGAGTTCGACACGGTTTAATAAATACCTTTTGCTTTTATAAAGCTTTCCGATTCTTTTTTGATGGAAACCAGAATTATTATTTTCTGCTGCCCGGTTTGACGAGGGGTATACCTTCTCTGCACAGCGGGCAGTCCTGCGGCTTATAAGCCTTCAGACTGTCAATGGTGACAACTGCTTTTTGTTTTACCCCGAAGTCCACTTTCCCTCCGCTCCTGTCAACCAGCATGCCTACCCCCGCAACAATTCCGCCGCTTTTCTTTACTACCTCCATCACTTCTCTCACCGAACCGCCGGTTGTAACAACATCCTCCACCACCAGCACCCGTGCGTTTGCGGGTATTCTAAAACCCCTCCTGAGCGTCATGCTGCCGTCCTGTCTTTCGGTAAAAAGAGCCGGGATCCCCAACTGCCTACCGGCTTCATATGCGACAATAATCCCGCCTAAGGCAGGGCCTATGACCAGCTCTATTTCGTCGTCCCTGAACGCCGCAGCAATGCTTTGTACCAGCTTTTCCGTATAACCGGGATACCGGAGCACCTTAGCACACTGTATATATGTATCGCTGTGCAGCCCCGAAGTGAATTTGAAATGTCCCTTCATAATGGCACCGGTTTTTTCAAATATGTCCATGAATTCCTTCTGATGCATCTTCGTCCCTCCGTTTCGTTATCATATTCCAAAGCCTGTATGTTATAAAGACCGCTTAAGCGCCGACATAATGTCCTCTTTCATTCTCAATGCTTCGTCGTATGCAGCCTGTCTGAACTCATCCAGTGTTACATCCGGCCCTTTATTTGTCTTCAGGTATGCGCCCATTATTGCACGGGAAGAATTTATAACGGCTCCCAGTCCGTCCCGGTTAAAGGCACCGGCCACTTCGGCTCCGCCGCCGCCCTGGGCACCGTATCCCGGAACCAGGAACAGGGCCTTTGGCATTATGCCCCTCAGGACAGCCATTTCCTTCGGATAGGTGGCACCTACCACCGCGCCCACCGAACTGTATCCGCTGTCGCCTACCGCGTTCCTGCCCCATTCTGTTATCATCCTTCCAAGATGTTGGTAAAGGTATTCACCGTTAACCACCATATTCTGCAAATCCCCCGATGAAGGATTGGACGTTTTGACAAGTATAAAAACGCCCTTACCCTGCTCCTCGCAAGCCTTTATAAACGGCAAAACGGCATCATATCCGAGAAATGGATTTAAAGTCACCGCGTCACAGGCGAAGGGTCCGTCAAGATGTGCATGCTTGTAGGCGGCCGCCGTTGAGGATATATCCCCTCTTTTTATATCTCCTATCACCAGAATATCCCTGCTGCGGGCATATTCAATGGTTTCCTGGTACGTCTTAAGTCCCTCTATACCCAGGGCTTCATAAAAAGCAATCTGAAGCTTAACGGCAGGTATTATATCTTCAACCGAATCAATCAGCGCCCTGTTGAACCTTAAAACCGCAGCGCCCATACCTTGGAATGTATCCTCCAGTCCGGCCTTAATACAGTCGGGTATAAGTTCCGGCCGGGGATCCAGCCCCAGTATTGACGGGTTATTCTTATTGGTAATACTTTCAATCAGCCTGTCTGAAAACAATTCAAAAAACCCCCTGTCCCTGGCAGGAAGTCCGCCATTACAATTCAATGCAACAAGAGTATCCTTCCTTGCCGGTATCTCTGTACCGCTTAAAGAAAAGCATACATTGATTCCGCTACATTATATCACCATACTCTGCTACTGTCCACATATGTTTCCTGAATTTACCTAACTGGCCCGCGTATTGCCGCCGACCGGTCTGCCGCCTGCTGTTACTGGCCCTGCTAATAAATTAATCCCCACAGGAAATACTAATCCCGTGTCATTTTGGTAACGGTACATATTCAACAAAAACATGGGAGGTAATAATAAATATGACCGAAACAGTACTGGAAAAAACCGAAGGCCGGGTCAGCTACCACGATTCGGTGGAAGAGATGCTGAAGAGGATAAGGGAAGACGGCCTTACCAATGTCTTTGACCGCTGGAACGACCAGGAAAAGCTGCGGTGCAAGTTCTGCCTCCAGGGCTTAAGCTGCCAGCTGTGCTCCCACGGCCCGTGCAGGATTAACGAAAAGGCAAAAGTTACAAGGGGCGTATGCGGCATAGAGGGTGATGCCATGGCAATGCGCAACCTGCTTATGCGAAATATAATGGGGGCGGGTACATACAGCCACCACGCCTACCAGGCCTTCCGGACATTAAAGTCCACCGGGGAGGGCAAAACCCCCTTTTCTATTGCCGATGCCGACAAGCTGAAATGGATGTGCGAAAAAGCGGGGATTGACACAAACCAGGACTTAGGCCAAATGGCAATTCAGCTGGGAGACTTCCTGGAGGAGGAACTGCACAAGGACTACGACAGCCCGAGCCGTATGGTTGAGGCTTTTGCACCGCAAAAGCGAAAACAAGTATGGAAAGACCTTGCCATTTACCCGGCGGGGGTGATTTACGAGATACAGGACTCCATAGCCAGCTGCCTTACAAACGTTGACGGCGATTATATATCCCTGGCAAAGAGGGCCCTAAGGCTTGGTCTTGCCACCATCTACACCGCACAGATTGGCCTTGAGATGGTGCAGGATATACTGTTCGGAACACCCACGCCCCACCAAACCAACGTGGACCTTGGAATAATGCACCCTGATTACGTGAACATAGTATTCAACGGCCATCAGCCCTGGGCGGGAGTTGCAACTATGCTCAAGGCAAGGACGCCGGAGGTACAGTCAAAAGCCAGGGAGGCCGGTGCCAAGGGGCTTAGAATTGTGGGCTCGATAGAAACCGGGCAGGAACTGCTGCAGCGGTATGATATGGACGACATTTTCGTAGGACTTATGGGCAACTGGCTCTCAATCGAACCGCTCCTTGCCACCGGGACGGTGGACGTTTTCACCATGGAGGAGAACTGCTCACCTCCGGCCATAGGCCGGTACGCCGACAAATACCGGATAACCATGGTAAGTGTAAATGACATAGTAAGGATACCCAGTCTTAAGCATACCTATGACTATAAACCGCCGGAGGCGAACTTTATTGCCGACAAGCTGATTGAACTTGGCATAGAGAACTTCAAAAAAAGAAAGGGTGCAGTGAAGCCTATGGTGCCGCAAATAACACAAAAAGCCATTGCGGGCTTCTCCACCGAAGCGGTGCTTAATGCCCTTGGAAACAGCCTTGACCCTCTGGTGGACGTTATCTCAAAGGGCAGTATAAAGGGAGCTGTGGCGTTAGTTAGCTGCTCCACGCTGCGGAACGGCCCCCAGGACCAGGTGACTGTGAATGTCGCCCGGGAGCTTATTAAGAGGGATATACTCATTGTCAGCGGCGGCTGCGGAAACCACGCGCTGGAGGTGGCGGGGCTGTGCAGCACAGATGCGTTGGAACTGGCAGGCGGGGGCTTAAGATCTGTTTGCGAGAGCCTGGGTATACCGCCGGTATTAAGCTTTGGCACCTGCACCGACACCGGCAGGATTTCCATGCTGGTAACCGCCCTGGCCGATCATCTGGGAGTCGACGTACCTGACCTGCCGATAGCGGTCACCGCCCCCGAGTGGATGGAACAAAAAGCCACCATAGACGGGTTCTTCGCAGTGGCCTACGGGGCTTACACCCACCTGTCACCGGTGCCCTTTATAACCGGGGCACCCAACCTGGTAAAGCTGCTCACCGAAGACGTTGAACACCTGACAGGGGGTAAAGTGGCGCTGGGGGACGACCCGGAACAGATAGCAATAGACATAGAAAGGCACATAATGGACAAGAGGAAGAAGCTTGGACTAATCTAGACCAAATCCGGAGGCTTGTCCCGGATGAACCTAATAAGACCCGATTACCCAAACTAGGAAGGCTTCATGAAACGCTAGAGTATGCTAATAAAGGCCCCGCAAGGAAACTTGCCGAAGCTTCGCATAAAGCGGGTATTCATGAAGCCTAAAAATAATTGTCAACAACTAAAGCCGGGGATTGCCCCGGCTTTAGTTGTTGACAATTACTTAACTGCTATCGCCTTTTTTTGCATATACTTGCTAACCTGTCTTATGCCGCCGGCGAGGGATATGGCCTTGAACAGCTCATCCTTGTATCCTTTGTCCCAGCACGAACCGGCCAGCACCGTCAGACGGCTGTCCTGCCATCCTTTAGGAAACATCGGGGTGGACGGCCCCACCATCACTACCTCCCGGGCATTTTGACACATCTCCAGCAGACCGTCAATGCTGCCGTTTACTGTGGTAGTACCGCTTATAACAACCACATCGCAGGTTGGTATCAGTTCCTGCTGCTTCTCCATGGGATAAAGCTTATAGTTACTCCCACAGTGGCCCAGTCCCTTGTCAAAGATGATCAGTTCCTTTACTTTTTTGGATATCTGCACTGCCAGGGGGCTTATAAGGCCTATCATGCACACTGTATCCTCCGCCCGCATATCTATACCAAAGAGCTTTTCGTCGTTATCCTCCGGCAGCTGCTGCGAGCAGGCGGCGGCCGCCAGCACCGCAGCCGCAACCGAACGTTTCAGGCAATCATCGGTAGAAATGCTAATCTTAGCGACATCCAAAGCGGGTCTTCCTATCACTTTCTTTGCAAAGGGAAAGGCGGAGCACCCGTGGGGCAGTTCCTCGCGCAGTACATAGGATACGCCAATATTGCCATTATCCAGCTGACAGCCTATCAGGGAAAGGCCAATAACCAGATCCGACACCGTCCTTCCCTCCAGATAAGGCTTAGCCTCAGCCAGAACTTTTTCCATAATCATGGGCTTTCCTCCTTATTTGAATTATTCCATATACTCTATATATAAAACATCATTTATTTTGCCGCCGGCTATTTTTAGTTCGGGGAAGGAACCGTTTACAGCACCGGACAGGGTACCCCTTATCTCACCGGTTGCTCTTTCATCCGGGCCTACCGGAATATAGAATTTATCGGTGGCCATGTACCTGTAGGCTGCGTCGGTGTCCCAGCCCACATTCTCAATAACCTCGGCGGCGTTATAAATGGAGCCGCTTACCACGGAATATACCGCTTCCCCCTCCGCCGTAGCGGCAAATAGAAAATCGGTCAGATCGGTGCCGCTTTCCGGGTTGTAAAGCACCGGGGGCGCATCCGACGTAAAGTCTATTATCACATAAAGCCCGGCAAAGTCATGGGCGGATATGGTCTTGGTGCTGCCGTCGTTGTTTGTTACGGTAAGGTCACCGCTACTACCCTTTGTAAGGAAGTCCAATGCATAGGTGATGGGATAGGCGGCCACGGTATCGCCATTATACACGATATCCTCTGCAGCCGGTTTATTGTCCGCACTGTAAAAGCCTTCCCGGGAATAGTTAATTGTGTTTTGAAGAATAACTATACGCTGTGCCGGGACCAACTGGTCAAAGGGGACCATTGTCTCTTTATACGTAGGCGCATCTCCCTTGTCCTTTTCCCCGGCGGCGTTCTCACCGGCTGCTCCTGACCCTTGCTCTGTACCCGCCGGCTCTTCCGGTGCCTGCGGTTCTTTGCCGCCGCTACAGGCGACCAGTGCCACCATCATAAAAATAAGTAATACCGCTAAACTAATCTTTTTCAAAATAATCCCTCCAGTTATTATTATCCTAGATTCGGGGCGCAAAAACGGATATACCCTGCATCCGATTTGGCACCGTATATTTTTGTATCCACTCCATAGGTCCTGCTTAGGTTTTGCTCTGTCATCACCTCTTCCACCGGGCCCTGAACAACCATCCCTCCATAGCCCAGCATTGCAACCCGGGTGCCTATATCCCATACATGGTTGGGAAAATGGCTTGTCATAACTATGGTCATACCTTTTTTTGAAAGGCTTTTTATGGTACGCAGCACCATTGCCTGGTTTTTAAAGTCCAGGTGCGAAGTGGGCTCGTCAAATAGTATTATCTCCGGCTGCTGGCACAGGGTGCGTGCAATAAGCACCAGCTGCCGCTCACCGCCGGATATGTGGGTATAGCTTTTACCTGCAAGGTGGACAATGCCCAGCTCTTCCATAATGCTTAAGGCCAGCTTTGTATCCTCCTTAGTCGGTGTCTCTATAAGTCCCAGGTGAGGTGTCCGGCCCATCCGCACCACCTCCAGCGAGGAATAGGGAAAGGGCGCGCTGTGTTCCTGGAAAACTATGCCTATGGTTTTTGCCAGATGTATTATGGACAGCTCTTTTATATTTTTATTATTAACAAAGATGGAGCCCTCCTTTAAGGAGTAAGTGCCGTTAATGCAGTTAAGCAGCGTTGTTTTGCCGCAGCCGTTGGGCCCCAAAAGGCACAGGCACTCTCCCTCCCGGACGTCTATGTTTATATCCTTCCACACAAGCTGGCTGTCACTGTATCCGAAGCTGGCATTTTTTATGGACAGCTTTACGCTCATCAGTTCCACCCTCCCCTGGTCCTTCTAAGCAGATAGGCAAATACCGGTGCACCAATAACCGCCGTCAGTATACCAAGCGGAATCTCGGTGGCGGTAAGCAGGCGACACAGGTTGTCAATCATTATGAGATACCCTGCACCGATAAGCATTGTTGCCGGAATAAGCACCTTATGGTCCGGTCCGACAATCATACGGCAAAAATGCGGTATTACCTGCCCCACCCAGCCTATTATTCCGCAGAATGCAACGGCGGTTGATGATATGACGGTGGTGCAGATAATTATTACAGCCTTGAACAGCTCGTTGTTTACACCCAAAGCCCTCGATTCGCGCTCTCCCATAGAGAGGACGTTTAGTTTCCACCTCACCATGTAAAGCCCGGCCATGGAAATTATTATGGGGATAGTCGCAATCCCCAGATCCTGCAGGCCAACGCTGCCGAGGCTGCCCATAAGCCAGAATGTTATGGCGGGCAGCTTTTCCTCGTCGTCGGCAATAAACTTGATAAGTGACAGCATGGCCTGAAAAAAGGTTGATACAACCATGCCGGATAGCACCAGCATCAGGATGGGTGTAACCTTGTATATATGGGCCGTCAGATATGTAATTACCACCGCCAGCAGTCCGAACAAAAAGGACAGCCCCTGAATGCCTATGGCCGGAAGTTCCAGTATAAGCCCGGTGGCAGCACCAAAGCTTGCACCGGCCGACACGCCCAGTATATAGGGGCTGACCAGGGGGTTCTGGAACATCCCCTGGAAGGAAGCCCCCGACATGGAAAGCCCTGCCCCTACCAGGGCCGCCATTATTGCCCGGGGCAGGCGCACCCTTATTACCACCGTTTCAACGGTATCGGTCCAGAATGTTTCAATGGGTAAACCCAGCAGCCTTTGACCAAGTACGCATATTACCTGGTTTGGCGGTACCAGGTACCGCCCCAGGAAAAGGGATACGGTAAAAAGACATATCGGAAAAGCGACCATTAATGTCCATTTAAGTGCAGAGGGTCTTTTTTCTATATGCTTGATGTCTGCTTCCGGTATACCTTCTGCCGCATTGTTCATCATAGGTCAGGTTCATCCCCCAATCTCTCGTACCAGCCGTCCAATACACGCTGGGCCTGCTCGTCGGTCAGGTCAAATTCATAGAATTCTTTGTAGTAGTACTTTATTTCCTCTATAATGTCTATGTCGGCAAACAGCTCGGGCTGGGTTATGGTGGCCAGCCAAAGCAGCATCAGGGTTGTTGTGGTACCCTTGTCCAGGAAGAAAACACCGGCGGGGATCCTGTAAAGCTGCTTGTTTCTAACCGCCCTTAGGGTCTCCCATAGTGAACCCTCCTTATACATGCTCTTTATCACAAGCTCAGGATAGTTACCGTGGTTATCGACCAGTATTATGTCGGGGTCCCAGTCAAAAAGCTGTTCCTTTGTAACCTCCGGGAAATTACCGGTACCGGCCTCGGGTCCCACCAGCTTGCCGCCGCACAGCCATATTTCATAATAGCGGTTGTCCAGCGGGTATGAGGCAAGTATGTTTTCACCCCAGGTATTACCCCAAAACACAGTCTTTCGCTGGCCATCGGTAAGGTGGTGGGTGCGCTGGTAAAGCATTTCTATCTTTTCGGCGCAGTACTGCTCCCATTTTTTTGCTTCCTCCACCGCTTCGCCTCCCAAGACATCCGCCAGAGTCTTAACTGCGATGGTGGAGCTGTCAATGTACTCATCAAGCGTCTGTGCCATAACATCATCCACCGAGCTAAAGGGGCTGGTGTTTAGCGTCAGCACAATGGACGGAATATCCACTGCTTCGAACTTTTTAAGCTCGTTACCGTTGTTGTAATATATAACCAGGTCTATCTCGCGGCTTAAGTAATCCTCTATGTTTACCGACGAGCTGGGGTTTGCACCTATACCCTCGTAATTTGCCAGGTCGGGATTTGTAAGCAGCGCCAGCGGATAATTGGTGGTGTGTCCGCTTTTTGTCATGGCAATCCGGTCATGGCCCCCCAGCATGAACACCATCTCATAGGACGGGCCGGTCATGGCTGCAATGCGGGACGGGTTGGCCGGGACAGCCACACTCCTGTCTGCAAGGTCGGTTATATGTTTTGTATCGGTATCGTCTGCGGCCGTCGTCTGTGATGCGCAGCCGCAAAAATTGAAAATTATCAGTACAATCATCATAAAGGATGTAAATTTCCTAATCATAATCACCTCTCCCAAAACTTTAATTCTATCCCTCTTGGTTATTCAATTATGAAATTAATGGCGGTTAGACTGTATGTCATCCACCGTCCGCCGGTACCGTTTATAAAAGCGGTAAGGCCTACGGGGCAGTCGCTTGTTATGTTGTTATAGGTCATCCCGTCAAACATGCAGAAAAAATCCACCGAGCCAAAGTACTTAGAATCGCCCTCGGTTAACGAATATTCATTATTCTTACCCTGGACGCCAAGCCCGTTGGTTCCATAGTATTCTACTTCGGTTATGGTGCCGGATAGGTCCATATCCATTCCGTTAAGCTTGGCAAGCATGGTATTGTAATCAATGCCAAGGAATCGCCCCTCATAGGTGGCAGCGCCGCCCTGGTGCAGGAAGGAACCGTCAAACATGTCGGTTGCAACCCTGTCCTCTGCAACCTGGGTCTTTCTCATAAAATCGTCCATTGTAAGCTGCCCTATCTTTTCACCGTTCCTTTGGATTTCAACGGTAAAATCGGCGGGCGTTGATACCAGGTATACATTTACCACGCCTTTGTTGAAGCTGCTTCCGGCAGCCGCTCCGCCGTATACGTGCCTGTCATCCAGTACCACCGATTGGTACTGGTCGTCCCTATGGGAGAAGGCGGCAAGGTACAGACTGTCTGCATCCGTTATATAGGAGACATAACCGTCCACCGCTTCAAGAAATGCGCCCTTAACGTTCGATAGGTCCTCACCGGTTATATCAGCCGCGGAGGCACCGTAATAGTACGTACCGTCTACGTTCCTGCCGGCCATTACTTCCTTTATATTGCTGTAGGAATAACCGTCTTCCTTAAGGCTCTGACCGTCAAGGAATATGTACAGAAGTTCTCTGTCAATGTCATCTGATGGAGGTGCCGGAGCATCTTTATCCACCGTCTGGCCCTCTTCCCCGGAAGCCGGCTTGTCGGTACCGGTGCAGGCCGCCAGACTAAACACAAGGACTGCCGTAAGCAGCAGTAACACTAACCTCTTCATTTGTCTTTTCCCCCTTGTAATAATTATTAAAAAACATAAAACCGGTACCTCCGTATTAAAGAGGTACCGGTATTTTTAAATAGGTCTGGCACTCCTTTTCAAACACGGAAGGCAGTTCGGTTTCCCTTACTACCCAGCGGCTGAACGTTCATAGCTTATGCCTTAAAACGAACAGCTCGGAGCCAACATATTTATTTATCAATTGTATGATATAGCAGTTTCGCACCGTTGTCAATCGTTCACTGCTGCATGGATATTATTGCCTGGACAGGGGATCCGGGCAGGGGGCAATTCCCATGGATATGGGACGGTTCTTTGTCCCTTTTTGCTTACCGGCCGGGAGAGCCATTTGCCTCATCCACGGCCGGTGCCGGATGCTTGTATATAAGGTACGCCCCGGTCAGCACCAGCAGTGCTCCTATCACCTGTCTGCCCCCAAGTACATCCCCAAATATCAGCCAGCTTGCCATCAGGGTTGTTATAGGCTCAATAAGCCCCAGCACACCCGCTTCCCCGGCCTCCATTCTTTTCATTCCCATTATGTTAAGGGTACCCCCCAGGGTGGTGGATACAAAGGCAAGCCCTGTAACCAGCATCACTGTCCTTGCATCCAGCTGGTAGTATATTCTGTCCCTGAAGAACAAAAGGGTTGTTATTGTCAGAAATACACACCCGAAGGACATGGAATAAAAGGCTGTTATAAAGGGGCTGGAAGAAACCAGCGCCTTTTTAACGTATATGAAATAGGTTGCAAAGAAAAACCCCGCAGCAAGGCCAAAGATGCGGCCCAGTGTCATACCCGGCGCAGAACCACTGGTCCAGGACATGAACATTACCCACACCCCGGCTACTCCCAGCACCGCAGCCATAGTTTTACGTTTTGTTATCCTCTCTCCTAGGAAGAGCCTTGCCAGCACAATTATGAAAAAGGGAGCGGTATAAAGGAGTATCACCGCAACGCTGGCGGAGGTCATCTGTATGGCGGAAAAATAACACATCTGGTAGAGTGTCCAGTAACCCAGGCCAAACAGGGCAAAGAAACGCAAACTTTTCTTTGGTATAAGAAATGATTTAATACCGTCCTGGTATATCACAACCGGCACCATAAAGGCACTGGCAGCGGCCAGCCGCATTATCGACAGTGTTAAAGGGTCAATAACCGGGCCTATTGCCTGCACGAAGATGCCTATAAAGCCCCAGCATATACCCCCCGCCAGTACCAGTGCAATGCCCAGCTTTCTTTCACTGCTCTCGTATTGGGGGTTGTCCCCCCTGTCTGAGTTCATAAACCCTCCCCGATTTATTTATTTTATACTCTTATTCTATCAAATTCCGGGTATCTTTGCTTCTATTATTCCAGCCGTTCGGCGGGGATGATGGAAATTTTACCGTCCCGGTCCATGACCTTTACCATTTCAAAACCGGTACCCCTTATAAAACTGGACACGTTTGTGCGGTAATCCTCAAGCAGGGCCACCATTTCGCCGGTGAGATTGTCCGTGTATTCCCCCATTATGTAAAGCCCCCAGTCACTGTTCCACCTGTAATCCTCCTTGACCATCCTAAAATACCTTACCGCAAAATCCCTTTGGTCCGGGATGTTTTGAAAACCCGTTACCGTTGACATAAGTAGCGACTGAATATGCCTGATTCGCACAGTTTCGCCCCTGTCGGCATACTCCACCTCCGACTTCTGGTTCAGCCACAGCCAGTGTGGGTCCTCTTTGACACCGTCCCATGCCTGGTTCCAGTACGCGTTATAATCTGTCAAAAGCCCCAGTACCCGGTCGAAGTGCCCGTCCCTCCAGATGAAAATATCCCTGTATGCGGCATTGAAAAACGCACCCAGCATTTCGTCCTGAAACTGGTCTACCACTAAAAGCCGGTTTTCAATACGGGCATTATCCAAGGTTTCAATACCCTTAACCGGTAGCAGGCTGGGTATGCGCCCGGAATATTTAAGCCTTCCTCCCTCCCGCTTATACAAGGCAATAATCCCTTCCTGGGGGGGCAGCGATAAAGCCACCAGCACTTCGTTTTCACCGCCCGTCAGCACATCGGCCTCTTCAAGCAGCATATCCAACTCCCCGCTGTATCTTCTCCATCTCATATAGCCGGTATTATTCAGCGTCCTGTCCAAGATGCTTTGCGCAGCTTTATCCGCTGCCGGTTTAATGATGCTTTGTGCATTTTTCAGCGCCCTGTATGGTATATCGTCACCTTCATAGTTCCTGCCCCAGGGGCCACCGAAACGGTAACTTGCAAATACCAAAACCAGAAGGATTATAACCGCCGTTATAAATACAATCACTTTCTTTTTGTTTAACCTGAAAAACTCCATAAAAACACCACCCCTTTAGAATTTATTCTTTGGGATGGTCATTAATGCTACTTTTTATTGGCCCGGTGCTGTTCAAACACAGCCTATTATATCCGTCACCGCCGAAAACCCGTTTTTTTGCAGGTACCCTTCAATACCCTCTATAATATCTATCGGTGCGCAGGGGTTAACAAAATTTGCGGTGCCCACCGCTACCGCCTCAGCACCCGCCATCAGGAACTGCACCGCATCCTTCCAGTCAAGTATCCCGCCCATGCCAATTACCGGTATAAAGTCCGCCTTCGCCACCTGGTGCACCATCCGAAGGGCCACCGGTTTTACCGCCGGTCCCGACAGCCCGCCGTACACGTTCTTAAGCACAGGTTTCCTGGTTTCTATATCTATATCCATACCCAGCAGGGTATTTATGAGGGACACCGCATCCCCCCCGCCCTCTTTGACAGCAGCAGCAATTTCCACTATATCTGTCACATTGGGCGAAAGCTTGACTATGACTGGCTTTCCGGCGCATTCTTTGACCCGCCTTGTGACGTTATACACTGTTTCGGGTTTAAGCCCGAAGGTTATCCCGCCCTCCTTAACGTTGGGACATGACAGGTTCAGTTCCACCGCCGACACACCGGAAGGCCCAAGCTTTTCTGTCATGATACAGTACTCGTCCACCGTAGTACCCGAAATATTTGCAATAACACAAACATCCTGGTTCAAAAGACGCGGCAGTTCACTCTGCAGAAATGCGTCCACTCCGGGATTCTGCAGCCCAATGCTGTTAAGCATCCCCGCCGGCGTCTCGGCTGTCCTCGGAGGCGCATTCCCCATACGCGGTTCCAGTGTAAGGCCCTTTACCACCACCGCACCCAGCCTGTTCAAGGAGTAAAACTCACTGTACTCCTCGCCGAACCCGAAGGTGCCCGAAGCTGTCATCACCGGATTTTTAAGTTTCAGGCCTGCAATATCCACACTCAAATCCACCCTATTCATCCCAGCAAACCTCCTCGCTCCAAAATACCGGGCCGTCTTTGCACACCCTCGAATATTTTCTTCCGCCGTCCTTATCCGTTGTGGCACAGCTGCAACCGAGACAGGCCCCCACACCGCAGGCCATCCGCTCTTCCAGTGAAACCTGGCAGGGTATTGAATTTTCCCGGGCAATCCCTGCCAGCTCTTTAAGCATCGGCCGGGGTCCGCAGCCGAATATAATATCCGGCCGCCGCCGGGTTAGATACTCGGTGACAAGGTCGGTTACAAAGCCCCTGTGGCCCACTCTGCCGTTCTCACTGGACACCCTTACGTCGCACGACCTTTTTTGGAACTCGTCAAGCAAAAAAGGTTGATCTTTAAACCCTGCAAACACTGCCGCCCTTTCACCATATATGCCGGACAGCTCCACAAGGGGCGCCAGGCCTATTCCGCCGCCAACTATGGCAGCATTTTTGCAGCTTTTTTGCACTTCAAACCCCCGGCCAAGAGGGCCCAAAACGTCCAGCAGGTCTCCCGGCCTGCGTCCAGACAAATACCGGGTACCCTGACCCGCAACCCGGTACACAATAACAATACAGCCCTCATCCCTTAGGGTGTGCGAAAGGCTTATAGGCCTTCTTAGAAGCGGGAACCTGTCTCCCCGGCAGCGGATATGGAAAAACTGTCCGGGAGAAGCCCTGCCTATCAATCCCGGGCTGTACAGTTTCATGCTGTATACGTCGTCGGCTACGGGTTTGTTATCAACAACCCGCAGCATTTCGTGTTGTTTCATCCCTTTAATTCCTCCAGGTGGAATATTTTAAGATTATCCATGCTTATCCCCGCCTTTATTATATCAACCATCGCCCTGGCGGTATCAATAAATGTAAAGCAGGTTACCGCATTTTCAACGGCTTCCCTCCTCAGGGCAAAACCGTCGCTGCCTATATTCCTGCCGTGGGTGGGCGTATCTATTATTAAGTCTATGCTGCCCTGGCGTACAAGCTCCAAAACGTCGTGCTGCCCCTGGCCCACCTTGTCTACCGCAACGCAGGGCAGCCCGGCTTTCCTGAGGAACTTTGCGGTTCCCGCAGTGGCATACAGTTCAAAGCCCAGTTTGTTAAGCTGGACCGCAATGGGTAAAAACTCCTGTTTGTACACATCGGATATCGTCGCCAGCACCCTGCCTTTTTTAGGAATTCTGTATCCTGCGGCTGTAAAACCCTTGTACAGTGCCTGCACCAGGTCCTCGCCTATCCCCAGTACCTCGCCGGTGGATTTCATCTCAGGCCCGAGCCCCGTTTCTACCCTGGGCAGCTTATCCAGCGAAAATACCGGAACCTTTACCGCCACAAGTTTTGCTTCCTGCTGCAGTCCGCCCGGCCAGCCCATGCTTTCCAGTTTTTCGCCCAGGGCAGCCCGTGTGGCAAGGTCTACCATGGGGATGCCGGTAACCTTGCTTATATAGGGCACGGTACGGCTGGACCTGGGGTTAACCTCTATCACGAAGAGCTGGTCCCGGTACACAACGTACTGTATGTTTATTATACCCTTTACCTCCATGGCCAGGGCGATTTTTTCGGTGTATTCTGCAACAATGTCCTTTATCCGCGCCGAAAGGTTCACCGGCGGATATATGGATATGCTGTCCCCCGAATGAACGCCCGCACGCTCCAAGTGTTCCATTATACCCGGTATCAGCACCTTCTCACCGTCACAGATGGCATCAACCTCCACTTCCCTGCCCATCAGGTACCGGTCAATAAGCACCGGGTGCTTTTGCGGGTAGCTGAACACAAACTCAAGATATCTCTTCAGACCGTGCCTGTCATACACAATTTCCATACCCTGGCCGCCCAGTACGTAGGACGGCCGTACCAGCAGCGGGTATCCCAGCTCTTCACCCTTTACAAGGCCCTCTTCCATGCTTGTTACGCCCACGCCCCTGGGCCTTGGTATGCCAAGCTGCTCCAGCAGAAGGTCCATTTTCTTCCTGTCCTCCGCCATGTCAATAAACCGCGGCTGTGTACCCAGAACCCTTATACCCATTTCCTGCAGAAAGCCCGCCAGCTTTATGGATGTCTGCCCACCGAACTGCAGCACCACCCCTTCGGGGTTTTCCTGCCAGATAATGTTCAGCACGTCCTCCTCGGTTATCGGTTCGAAATAAAGCCGGTCGGACACGTCAAAATCGGTGCTCACCGTTTCGGGGTTGTTGTTAACTATTATGGTTTTTATTCCAAGCCTCTTCAGGGACTTTACGCAGTGAACCGAGCAGTAGTCAAATTCGATTCCCTGTCCGATTCTTATCGGCCCGGAGCCTATAACCATAACCTTCCTTCCCTTTTCCGCCACCGCCTCGTCTTCGCTGTCATAGGTTGAATAGTAATAGGGCGAAACCGCCTCAAACTCCGCTCCGCAGGTGTCAACCATCTTGTAGGCGGGAAGCACGCCAAGCTGTATCCTGCGGCTGAACACGTCCTTTACGCCGGATCCTGTGAGCCTGCCTATTGCCTTGTCCGAAAACCCCATTTTTTTGGCCCGTAGAATTTCTTCCCGGTTAAGCTGGTAAAGCTCCTTGCTCTTTAGGTATTCTTCATGGGATGCTATTTCTCCTATCTTGGTTACAAAATACGGATGGATTCCGGTAAGGCTACATATTTCCTCCACCGCAAACCCTTTTTTTATCGCCTGTGCAATAATGAACAGCCTTTCATCATCGCCCTCCGAAAGCCTTCTTCGTATATCACCATCATCCATGCCCGAAAGCCGCGGCAGATCCAAACCGGTAAGGCCAAGGTCCAGCGACCGGATGGCTTTAAGAAGCGCTGCCTGGAAGGTATTGGCTATGGCCATTACCTCCCCCGTAGCCTTCATCCTTGTACCCAGGTTCCTTTCCCCTTCCACGAACTTGTCGAAGGGCCAGCGGGGCATCTTTATTACCACATAGTCCAGCACCGGCTCAAAACAGGCCTTGGTCCTGCCGGTAACCTTGTTTTCTATCTCCTCCAGGCTGTACCCTGCGGCTATCTTTGCAGCCACCTTGGCTATCGGGTACCCGGTTGCCTTGGATGCAAGGGCGCTGGACCTGCTTACCCTGGGGTTCACCTCTATCACATAGTACTGTCCGGTCTTGGGATGCAGCGCAAACTGTATGTTGCAGCCGCCTTCTATTCCCAGGGCGTCTATTATTTTAAGCGATGCCGTCCTCAGCATCTGGTACTGCCTGTCGGTAAGTGTCTGGGAGGGGGCTATCACAATACTGTCACCGGTATGGATACCGACGGGGTCAATGTTTTCCATGTTGCACACGGTTATACAGTTTGCCCTGCCGTCCCTTATCACCTCGTATTCTATTTCCCTCCAGCCGGTGAGGCACCTTTCTATAATGGCCTGGTTGACCCTGCTCAGGGCCAGGCCCTGCCTCAGTATGCTTTTCAGCTGTCCGGGGTCCCTGGCGATACCTCCGCCCGTCCCTCCCAGCGTATAGGCGGGACGCACCACCACCGGGAAGCCGACCTTTTCGGCGAATTCCTCGCCTTCCTGCACCCCTGTGACGATTGCATTTTCCACCACCGGCTGCCCCACGCTTTCCATCAGGTCCTTGAACTTTTCCCTGTCCTCCGCCAGTGTTATCGCCCGGATGCTGGTTCCGATAAGTTTTACCCCGTACCGGTCCAGTATGCCTTTTTCGTCCATTTCCATGGCAATATTCAGGCCGGTCTGGCCCCCCATGGTTGCAAGGAGACTGTCCGGCCTTTCCCTTTCGATTATCCGCTCAACAAACCCGGTGATAATCGGTTCTATATATACCTTGTCGGCTACCTGGCTGTCGGTCATTATGGTGGCGGGGTTACTGTTTATAAGCACTACCTCTATGCCTTCCTCCTTCAGAGCCTGGCATGCCTGAGTGCCGGAATAGTCAAACTCTGCCGCCTGGCCAATAACAATCGGCCCCGACCCTATCACCAAAACCCTCTTTATTTCGTTTCGTTTAGGCATAGTTGTATTCTTTCTCCCTCCTGTGTTTTTCCATCAATGCTATAAATTCGTCGAACAGGTGCTGTGTATCCTGCGGCCCCGGCGCAGCTTCGGGATGAAACTGAACACCTATCACCGGCAGCTGCCTGTGCCTGAACCCTTCAATCGTCCCGTCGTTTACGTTTATATGGGTTGCCTCCAGCCTGTTGCTGTTTAAACTGTCTGTGTCCACCACATACCCGTGGTTCTGTGAAGTAATGTATACCTTATCCTGTTTTAAATCCTTAACGGGATGGTTGCAGCCCCTGTGCCCGTATTTCATTTTCAAAGTGTCGCACCCCAGCGCCAGCGCCAGCATTTGATGCCCGAGGCATATCCCCATAACCGGCTTTTTGTGCACAAGCTCCTTAATATTATCCAAAACCGACGTCATATCCTTGGGGTCGCCGGGACCGTTGGACAAAAGAATTCCGTCCGGGTTTAGACTCAGGATTTGTTTAGGGCTGGCAAAGGCAGGAAATATGTTTACGTTGCAGTACCGGCTGCTCAGGGAGTGTATAATGCTTTTCTTCACACCGAAGTCCAGCACCGCCACATTAAGGCACTTGGGCTTGACATAATACGCCTCGTCGGTTGTAACCCTGTTTACGGCACCGCTGTTGTCAAACCCGTCAAGAAGTGCCTTTATATCATCCTTGCTTATGTTCTCCCTCAGCGTTATTGCTCCCTTCATGGTTCCCTTTTCCCTTATTATCCTGGTAAGGGCCCTGGTATCCACGTCCTCAATGCCCACAATACCGTACTTTTTCATATACTTTTCTATGTCGGCTCCTTCCTGCCATCCCGCGGCATCCCTGTAGAACTCCCTTACCACAAAACCCCTTACCCTCGGCCTTATAGATTCGCCGTGACCTTCATTCACGCCGTAGTTTCCAATCAAAGGATAGGTCATTACCACTATCTCACCTTCGTAGGAAGGATCGGTAAGTATTTCCTGGTATCCTGTCATACCTGTATTGAACACTATTTCTCCGACCGTATCTCCCGTCCTTCCGAAGGCTTTACCTTCAAATACGCTTCCGTCTTCCAGTACAAGATATGCTTTCAATCCTAACACTCCCCCCGGATTTTATGAAATATTTTTTATTTCGGCTGCATAATATTCACTGTTTCTAAGCAATCCGGCAGCCCTTAAACAGAACCCCTTTGTACCATACAGCCGTTTCATGGGCCTTCTGTTCATATAATTATACACTCACATGCATAATTATACAACAATTTTTACTCACCAGGGTTAACTTTTTTTACCGAAACATATCCCGTACTGTCCAGCTGCCTGCCTAAACT
This sequence comes from uncultured Clostridium sp., assembly GCA_964529035.1. Classification (GTDB taxonomy): domain Bacteria; phylum Bacillota; class Clostridia; order Ch29; family Ch29; genus CAZGUG01. The sequence goes on along the minus strand of CAZGUG010000012.1, from coordinate 9,387 downwards.
ATCCTACCACCGACTATTGTGTATAATACCCTGCCCCAAAGCTGCATTCCGTTGAAGGGTGAGTTCTTTCCCTTTGATATGAATTTGTTCACGTCAACCACAGTCTCACCTTCCGGGTCAATTATGGTTATGTCCGCCGGGCCGTTTTCGCGGATATAACCCGCATCCAGTTTCAACAGCTTTGCCGGTGCCCAACTCATTCTTTCAGCCAATTCAAGGGGCGTCAGTATACCCGGCCGCAGCAGATGCGTCACCGCCAAAGGCACTGCGGTTTCAAGCCCGGATATACCGAAAGCCGCTTTACTGTATTCCACCAGTTTGTCGTCCCTGTGGTGGGGCGCATGATCGGTGGCTATAGCATCTATTGTACCGTCGGCAAGACCCCTTTTCACTTCTTCCACGTCCTCTTCACTTCTGAGGGGCGGGTTAACCTTGGTCATGGAACTGTACCCATCGACGACACTGTCGGTAAGGCAGAAATGGTGGGGCGTGGCCTCGGCGGCTATCCTGATCCCCTGCTTTTTCGCGTGTCTTACCATCTCCACCGAATTTTTAGTGCTTATATGGGCAATATGCACCCTGCATCCGGTATACTTTGAAAGGGCTATTTCCCTGGCTACCATTATATCCTCCGCCGCCGCCGGTATACCCTGCATCCCCAGCAAGGTGGACATCTCGCCTTCGTTCATGACGCCGTCCCGGCTCATATCGATGTCCTCGCAGTGGGATATTATTAAGGCATCCCACATTGAAGCGTATTCCATGGCCCTTCTCATAAGATTGCTGCTTATAACGGGATTGCCGTCATCCGAAAAGGCTGCGGCACCGTATCGTACCAGTTCCCCGATGGGCGAGAGTTCTTCGCCATTTTGTCCCTTTGTTATGGCTGCTATCGGCTTTACCCTGACATGGCCTTCCTTTTCCGCCTTCAAGCTTATATATTCCACCATTGCCGGGCTGTCTATTACCGGGTTTGTATTAGGCATACAGGCTATGGTAGTAAACCCGCCGGCGGCGGCACTTTTGGTCCCGCTTTCTATGGTCTCCTTATGCTCATCGCCGGGTTCCCTCAGATGCACATGCATATCAACAAGCCCGGGGAACACCAGCATTCCCTCCGCATTAATCTCGGTGCTGTCCGAAGCGCTCAAGCCGCTTCCCATCCGCACTATGAGCCCGCCTTCTATCAGCAGATCGGTCACAGCATCGGTGCCGCTTGCCGGGTCTATAACCCTTCCGTTTTTGATTAGTATCCTGTCCATTAAGAGACCCCCTCCCTCGTCAGCATATACAGTATCGCCATCCTGACCGCCACTCCGTTTGTAACCTGTTCCTCTATGGCGGAATTATCGCTATCAATTATTTCGCTCGGCATTTCCACGCCGCGGTTTGTGGGCCCTGGATGCATGATCAGCACGTCTTCCTTTGCCACTTCCAGCACATCTTGGTTTATCCCGAACAGCATGCTGTATTCCCTGAGGGACGGAAACAAACCGCCTTTTTGCCTTTCTCTCTGTATTCTAAGTCCTATTACCACGTCCGCATCAACCGCTGCCTTTCTTATATCGTTAAACACCTCAACGCCCATTTTTTCTATTCCCCTTGGTATAAGGGTGGAGGGCCCCGCCAACACCACCTTGGCACCCAGCCTTGTGAGCCCCCATATATTACTGCGTGCCACCCTTGAATGCAGTATGTCGCCGGCGATTACAACCTTCAGCCCCTTTATGGCGCCCTTTTTCTCCCTTATGGTAAACATGTCCAAAAGAGCCTGGGTGGGATGCTCGTTTATCCCGTCACCGGCGTTTATCACGACTGCATCCAGGTGTTCGCCGAGCAGCCGGTGAGCAGCGGTCATCGGATGCCGCATTACCACTATGTCCACTCCCATTGCCCTTAAGGTCCTTGCGGTGTCAATAAGCGTTTCTCCCTTTACCACGCTGCTGGATGACGTTGAAATATTGGTGGTGGTTGCACCGAGGTACTTGGCCGCCAGTTCGAAGGATACCCTGGTGCGGGTGCTGGGTTCGTAAAAAAGGGTAACCAGAATTTTCCCCAGAAGGTAATTGGTTCTTTTATTCTTGGTTTCCATTATAGGCTTCATAAGAACTGCGGTATCAAGTATCTGCAGGATATCTTCGTTGCTCAAATCCCTGATTCCCAAAAGATTTTTAAGTCTCATGCCTTCACCTCCGAAATTTTAAAGATATGCAAACATTTTCGCAAATGGTACCGTCTCTTCTTTATTATTGCTCAAACAAGGTACCTGTCCCCGTGTCTGGATAAAACAAAAGAGCAGCATCTCACAACCTGTACCAGGTCATGAGGTTGACTGCTCTTTCATCCATGGGCATATTTGAAGTTTTTTACGCAGCGTAAAAAAGCATAAACTCGCATTTTCATTCCCCCTTTTCAGCCTCTCCGGACTAAATTAAAGGTATACTACCTATATTTCCACAATAAGCACCGAATTCTCGCCGTCTACCTCTCTTAGGTTCACCTTGACAATCTCTTTCTTTGATGTGGGCACGTTCTTTCCCACATAATCCGCTCTAATGGGAAGCTCCCTGTGTCCCCTGTCCACCAGCACCATAAGCTGTATGGCGGAAGGCCTGCCGATGTCCACTATTGCATCCAGGGCCGCCCTCACCGTTCTGCCGGTATACAGCACGTCGTCTATCAGTACAAGCTTTTTGTCGTTTATATCAAAGTCAATTTGGGTACCGTTTACTATCGGCAGCTTGGCAATGGTGCTCAAATCGTCCCGGTACAGCGTAATGTCCAGGATACCCAGTGGAAGCCGGACGCCCTCAATCTCTTCAATTTTTTCCAGAATCCTCTGGGCCAGCGGCACGCCCCTGGTTCTTATGCCAAGCAGCGCAAGTTTTTCGGTACCTTTGTTTTTTTCCAGTATTTCATGGGCTGTCCTTGTAACGGCACGTTCTATGGTTTTCTCGTCCATTATTACCGCCTTTATTTTCATACAAACACCTGCCTTTTTATATTTAAAAAAACTTCCCGTCACCGGCAGGAAGCTTGTCTTCATAAATAAGGACTGTACCAGCCCCATATTTCATCCCTTGCCGGTATCACGGTACCAACTTAAAGGAAACCATTTATTTACTTAATAATATCATCCCTTTTGGGCATTGTCCAGCATTATTTTTCATCCGCTATATTGGAATATGGAGACCCCAAAGCAGGCTGGACAGAAAAACGCAAATGGGAAAAACGCCATCCTGTTCAAACCCGCCGTTTTTAATAAGTTCGCTAGGCGGGCAGGGATGGTATGGATTTGTCAGTAACTCCATTCTATGGTATTATTCAATCAATAGTATCTCTTTTCGCCGACAGGCGTAGAAATAATAATAAAAAACCAACGACATCGTTGGCTACAAAACCTTGAGGTGATAGTATATGTCCGGCCTTCATAAAATTTTATCGATATATCATCTTAAATTCATACCGATTGTTTTTCAGATAATAATGCTATTAACCCTGGCTGTAAAAGGGTCTGATTTGAGTGACACCTTCCTTCACTGGTACTGGCCGGTATTTCTTATGCTGTCAGCGCTGTTCTTCCTTCTTCAACTGCCTGAGCTAAAGAAAAACAGGTGGCATTTCGTTGTAAATATTGTACTGGCAGCAGCATCCGTAGTAATTTCCCTATATTATTTACTGATAGTTTAAAACAAAACACGGAAACATAAGAATAACCCGGCACTAAGGTGGGTTACTTTGTATGAAATAAAATAACTTATTGACATATGCCCAAAATAGATGTATGATATATATAACGAATTCGGGCATATGCTCATAACAATCGGTTATACTAAAAAATGAACTGATCAAAAAAGATGCTGTGAAGGAGGTGGTACCCATTCCGGGATTTGACGGAACCGGTCCCAATGGTTTGGGACCTTTGACCGGACGCAGAAGGGGACGATGTTTGTCATCAAATTCATATTTGACCAGGTATCCGTACAGGTATTCTTATCTGCTGCCCGCAGCTTCTTTGCTTTACCGATTGGGTAAAAGATACGTACTGCCGCTTGCCAGGGAAAAGCTGGAGAGTATCGGTTCAAGGGAAAAGCAAAAAGACTAAGAAAAATATTTGATTTCACCGAAAGGAGGTATAACTATGCCTAGAGGAAACAGGATGGGTCCTGCAGGTCTGGGGCCGATGACAGGAAGAGGAATGGGATATTGTGCCGGTTTTTCGGTACCCGGGTTTCTAAACAGGGCCGGAGGATTTGCATACGGGGGTTTCGGCCGCGGCAGAGGTTTCAGGAATATGTATTATATGACAGGACTTCCCGCATGGGCAAGGTATGGAGTATACGATAATGACCCCTATGCAGCTTCTGCAGATGAGAGGACGCTGCTTACAAATCAGCAGAAAGCCCTGGAAGAGGAACTGAAACTAATTCGTACACAGCTTAAAAAACTGGAAGAGCAAAATGAAGAAAACGACTAAAACGCACAGCCAAAAAGCGGATTTTAAAAATCCGCTTTTTTTATATTTGCCATATACCGTCAAAATGATAATATAATGATTGGAGGAAACTAAAAAGAGGAAGTGATGCCTGTGTCGAGACCGAGAAAATGGAGAAGGGTTGAGTTTATACCCGATATAAGAGAATTCGTGCCCTCGGGAGCTGTCAGTACCGACAGCAATATTCTAAGAATAGAAGAACTGGAAGCCCTGAGATTGAAGGATATGGAAGAACTAGATCAGGAACAGTGTGCGGAAAAGATGGGGGTTTCCCGCCAGACATTCCAGCGCATATTGAGCTCGGGCAGAAAGAAGATGGCGGATTCCCTTGTCGGCGGCAAGGGGATTAGAATAGAAGGCGGAAATTTCACCCGAAACGTATGCTCGGTAGAGTGCCTTGACTGCGGAAGAAAATGGGATGATAGTTATGAAAACTATCAGAAATTATCGAGAAACCAATATGAATGCCCCGACTGCGGTTCAAACAGAGTTGTATGTATCCGCCAACAAAAGGGAAGGTTCTGCAGAGGCCACTGCAGAAGATACTGATGCTTTTCTTCACTGGTATTGGCCTGTATTTTTGATGCTGTCAGCGGTATTTTCCCTGCTTCAGGGCTGAATCCAAACACATCAACAGTAAATCAATCGGCAGCCCGGCACCCAGAATGAACTGATACGTTAAAGGGTCATTGAGACGGGTTCCCCTGCAGAATTTTTTGGGCGATGTCCTTTGGGATCTCCATATCCCTTCTTTCCCGTATGGAGTCAAGCTCCTTCAAAACCTCAGCCATCACAAAATCCCTGTCAAGGTGTGTCCGTCCTTTCATGGCGCAGTACACTTCTTCGGCAAACCTAATCTTGAAGGGAGTAAAGGCCGGCAGGTATGTAACTATAAAGGCCAGCAGCCTTCCCATATCCTCTTCTATATAACCTTCCCGACAGTCCTCAAAATCAATCCCGTACAGCTTGTAGCCAACCAGAAAGTTTCTTAAGCTAATATCGCCCAGTATAGTATTTTCTCCTGTTATCCGTGCCGCCGCTTTGTAAAAGCTGTCAAGCCAGCGGGACAGGTGCGATGCTATGCCCTTTACATTGATGTAATCGAGGCTTTCCTGGGCTATGTATTCCACATCCGTCATAACATCGATAAGGGGTGAGCCGCTCACATACTCCATCACTATGGCCCTTTCGCCCCTGTAATAAAGCCGTGGTGCACTAACCCCCATTTCATTAAGTCCGTCCAGAATATCCGCTTCCCTTTGAATGGAGTTTTTTGGGCCGCTGTATTCCTTGACCACAAAGTACTGTTTGCCGCCGCCCTCAAGCAGAGTATTTATTAACTGCACCTTATTCTTTTTGCTGACAAACTGCTTTTCGCAGTTATATTCAGTTATTCCCATCTCGTCAATAAATTTTTGTTCCAACAGCATTTAGATACCACCTATCCTGATTTCAACTGATGCACTTTTTTTGTAGCCCTCCAGTTCCTTTACGACCCCCCTGACCGAATTATAAAGGATTTTCTGCACAAAGGGTACCATATGGACCTCGCGGCCGTCAATTAAAAGCTTAACGTTGGTATCCGATATTATGCAGTCTTTCCTTTCAGCCTGTCCCCTGAGTATTCTTATCCCCAGTTCCCTGCACGAATAACCGCAGGCGCTGCAGCATTCCGGCGGAAAATCAGGCAGTCTTTCATATACTTTTTGCTCGATCAGGTCCACCAGCCTTCCAGTGTTCTCTTGGGCGTTTATAACCGGTATGCCTCTGTATTCGGTCAGGCCGTTGGCTATCCTCCCGGATATGGCAAATACCGTTTCGTCAATCCTCTCGTCCACTTCCTGGGTATTGTGGGCTGTTATTATTTTGGGCACATTGCAGTCGGTAACGCCTTCCAGCACCACAAAATCGTGGTGATAAAACCTTAAAATCTCTTCCATGGAAAGCATTCTCTGAAATAAAACGTCGGTTTCCTTGTAACCCCTGGCGGTTACAAGCTGTGACCCCGCCATGCGGTGCCGGTAAGTATTGGTGCCCTCCTCGTCCATGGCAAACTGCTCAAAATGGATCTCCTTCACCGAACCTACCGAGTAACGCCTTTTTCTGAGTTCTCGTATTATGTTTTCTATTGTGGTGGTTTTTCCGGACTGGGTGATACCGAATACTGAAAGCACTTTCATCTGTAAAACCTCCCGTATTAAAAAACTTTGAAATAAAACACAAATGTAAGAATGCTGAGTGAAAGACTTATAAATATAATAAAATGGTCAGCCCTCTGCATGGTCAAAACCATATAGCTGGTCCTTTTGGGATAGGCCCTGAAGGCCCTTGTCTCCATTGTGGTGGCAAGCTCTCTGGACTTTATAATCGCCCCGGACACCACCGGCATAATCAGGTATGAATAAACCTTCAGCCTTTGACGTACGGGTATCCTGTCAAGCTCTATTCCCCTTAACTGCACCGCCGTTACCACGTTCTTTATTTCATCGGTAAGAAGCGGCAGAAACCGTATCGCTACCGAAACCATAAAGGCTATTTCGTAGGGTATCTTCCACTGGACGAGGCCCTGGACAATCTCCCTGGAATTGGATGTGGCCATTATTGTCGCCGACACCATTACTATGGACATCCTGAGCATCATTGCAGTGCCCTTATAAAGGCCGCCGGCAGTGATAACCTTTATCCCGCCCAGGCTCAATAGAATACTGCCGGAGGGTGCAAAAACACTTTGAATAACGGCTATAGCCAAGAAAAGCCACAGAATCCGCCGGAATTTTTTCAGCATCATAAAAAACCGGATACCGGATGCCGCCGACAGTACGGCGGATATGCCAAGCACGGCAGCAAGAATACTAATGTCCTGAATGAACACTCCGAGGGAAGAAAGACACAGAACAAGTACAAGCTTAGTCCTGGGGTCAAGGCCTTCAAGTCCTGTCTTCAACTATTTCACCCCCGTACATCCTTATAGTCCTGTCTGCAAGACGGCTTATAAATGCCCTGTCGTGACTAATAACCGCCATGCCTATACCCTTATTTCTAAGGCCGGCGAGTATTTCGGAAAGGGCCCTTCTCCTTTCCATGTCCAATCCGGTGGTGGGCTCATCCAGTATCAAAAAGCCCGGGCTGTTAATAAGCACTGCCGCTATGGCAAGCCGCTGCTGTTCCCCCCTGCTCAGCCTGAAGGGAAAAGCATCCGCCAGGTGGGAAAGGTCAAAGTCCTTAAGGCTCCGGCTTACCTTTTCTTGTATTTCCCCCTTGTCTTCGCCCTTTAGCTCAAGGGCGAAGGATATCTCCTCCCTGACAGAGGGCGCAAATATCTGCAGACCAGGGTTTTGAAACAGATACCCAATCCTTTGTCCTATCTCCCCCAGTTTCATTTCGGTGCTGTCCCTGCCGCAGATAAAAATGCGTCCTATTTGAGGCCTTAATATTCCGGTCATAAGCTTTCCGAGGGTGGTTTTACCGCTGCCGTTGGGACCGGTTATCGCGGTAAACTGTTCCCTGTAAAGTTGTAGCGAAAGCCCGCCTATTACCGGCGCATCTTTCTTATATGCAAAGCTTACATCGTCCAGTTCTATATACGGCTCTATCACAATATGCCCTCCAATGAAACAGTCTACAGTCTCCCTTCAAAGGGCTGCAGCGCTCCGTCCCGCAGCAGCAGCACCCTGTCAGCCACATCAAGATTTTCAAAGTCGTGTTCTATCATAATAACCGTTTTGCCGCGGCCCTTGAGCCCGGTTATAACCTTTTTTATAGCGGTCTTGCCCTGCTCGTCTATCTGCGACATGGCCTCGTCGAATATCAGTATCTCCGGGTCAAGGCTCAATACCGAGGCCAGAGCTATAAGCTGCTTTTGACCTCCCGACAGCTGGCTGGGATTATTATACCTGAAACCCTTCATCCCCACCTGCTTCAATGCCAGATCAAGCCTTTCCCCTATTTCATCCCTTGAAAGGCACAGGTTCTCCGGGCCGAAGGCTACCTCATCCTCAACGGTGGGTGAAAAAAGCTGTGTGTCCGGCTCCTGGAACACTATGCCCAGCTTGGTTGCAATCTCGGGTATCTTCATGTAAGTGGAAGGCTTTCCCTTAATAAGCACCTCTCCCCTTAAGTCTCCCGGGTAAATGTGGGGCACAATACCGCTCATACAGTAACACAGCGTACTCTTGCCGCTGCCGCTCAGGCCCACCACCGCCAGGACTTCACCACGCTTTACTGCAAGGTTTACACCTTTTAAAACGTCTCCCCTGCCCCCGGGGTATCCGTACCAAAGGTCGCATACTTCAAGGGGCACTGTCATTTCAGGTCAATCTCCATTACGAACTTGCACCACCTCTGGCTGAAGGGGTCTTTGGCCAGTATAACCTGCAGCGGTCCGCTGCCGCCCTCTTCCTTTGTACCCAACGGCTGCCCGTCTATTTTGAACACCAGGTATACGTTATCATCCTGAAGGGTCTCTTCCATGCCTATGGCAGACGTGTACCCGTCCACCGCCTTCATTATAACTGTATCCTTACCGGCGGTATCGGCCCCTGCCTCATCCAGCACTTCTTTAAGCAGAACCCCGGTATAAACGTGCTTTTCCGGGTCCTTGCCGCTTCTTTTAAGATTGGCTTCCACGTCCACCACATTCATTCGCTGCAGCTTATTCAGATCAATCCTTGCCAATTCGCTTCCCCCCGACTGTATAATTACGTATGCGTCCTGCTGGCTTTCCTGTTTTGCCGCCAGGTCTCCCCGGTTCATATAGGCGGTCACTCCCACCACTATAACCAGAATTGCCAGAACAATCAATACTGTCTTCTTCATTCTCTTCCCTCCCCTTCACAAATAATATAGGGTACTACCATGTCCTCATACCTGAATTCACCGTGACTTCCGCCCCC
>CAZGUG010000011.1:0-47612 GCA_964529035.1 uncultured Clostridium sp. | reverse complement strand
ACGTATGCCTGACTACCGATTGGATGAGCGATATTTTTGTGATGTTCAACAGGGCGTATAATGAGAAGTATCCTTTTGTTGAAGACGAAAAGAATTGAAGGCAAGGAGGGAAGTCATGAGGAGAATATGTATACTGGTGCTGGCACTGGGCCTTTTAATCACCGGATGCCAGGACGGTTATATTCAGGAAACCGGTGAGGCTTTGATGGAAAATACGGCCGATGAGGCTGAGAGGGAGTATTTCCGGGATGAGACGGCGGAAAGTTTTTTCCGGGAAGAGCTCGGGATGAAAAGCTTGGAAAACCATGAAGTGTACAAGACCGGGGACACGCTTAATGCGGACTTTTACTTCACGGCAGAAGCTCAAAGAAAAGATATAGGCCGCAGCAAGGACTTTGTCATGAGGATGTTCGTGTTAAGACAGATGTATCCGATAGGAGGGGGGCCGTACTGCCGGCCGGTGACCGAGGGGGCATACTGGGAGCAGGTGGACTACAGGGCATATATAGAAGGTACACCGGTATTAAGGGAGAGCCTGGAACTACAGCAGGACGGGCAGTTTTCAAGCAATTACTACGAAAACACCGGCATAGAGCTTGCATCGCGAATGATTGACGAAGAGCTAACCGGAGAGTTTGTACAGGACATAAGAAAAGACTACTGGGCGGTGCGGGACGTAGTAACCGAAAGAAGCTACAAAGGCAATGTGCTTATAATAAAGCTTAAGGGCTGGAAAAAGTACAACGATAAGTCCATCCAGGATATAAAAAGCAGGATAGAAAAGGACCTGGCGCCGGTGCTGGAAGCGGCGTCAAAGGAAAAGTACAAGCAGAACATGGATTACCTGGGGCTGGTGCTGCAGCTTTATTCCCGGGACAAAAAATACCATGAGGAATTGTTCTATAACGGCGAAGAAAAGGAATGGCTGCAGGAGGACTGGATGAACTACGACTTCTTCGGCAGGAATATAGAAAATTAATGGGGCAAAGGAGTATTTAGTTATCCTAATGATAAGAAGGGATAATATCAAGCAATAGGAGTGCCGGTGCCATCGTTTTAAATTCCGGGGATCCAGGTAGCATTTAAATACATGTGGGCACATAATTAATTGCCATATTTTGAGGGAGCCCATTCATTATATTTAGGTTTTGTATAGCCTGTCCCGCCGCTCCCTTTATTAAATTATCAATTGCGGCAAATATGATCAATGAATTGTCCTGCTCATCCACCTCAAAATTAATATGGCACATGTTTGAATTTTTAACCCATTTTGTCTCCACATACATGCCGCGATCCAGTATTTGAACGAACTGCTTGCAATGATAATACTTTTCGTATATATTTCTAATAAAATCATGGTCAATTTTCATTGTAGGTTTGGTATAGCAGGTAACAAGGATACCCCTCTGCATAGGAACAATATGAGGCACAAAGGTTAGCTTTACTTGTTCATGGGTAAAATACTCAATTGCTTTCCGAGTTTCTATTTTGTGGGGGTGATTTGTAATTTTGTAAGGCTTAACTGATTCGTTCGCCTCCACATAGTGAGTTCCAAGTGTAAGAGTTCTGCCTGAGCCTGACAACGCACATTTCCCATCAACCGTCACATCTGGAGAAATTATTTTCTCTTTAATAAGTGGCAGCAATGCAAGCTGGATTGCTGTTGCGAAGCATCCGGGATTAGCAATGTTTTCCGCAGTTCGTATCTCATTTTCATTCCACTCACAAAGTCCATAGGTAAACCGGGAAGAAAGGTGAATAGATTTATGATCCTTGCCATAATACTGTTTATACTCCATACGGTTCATTAAACGATAATCTACTCCGAGATCTATAACTTTTACATTGTTTAATATATCGTTGTTAAGCTTCTCCATCAAAACACCATAGGGCAAAGATGTGAACAGCACATCGATACCGTCGGCAATCGTTTCATAATCAAGAGCCAAACAGCTATCTTGACTAAACCCGGCAAAATTCCGGTATACATAAGAATATTTGTTATCGATATAGGTTTCCGATATGATTTTAATTATTCTTACTTCGGGATGACCGTATAGCAGCCTTACTAATTCCTGTCCGGCATATCCGGTTGCGCCAATAATTCCCACTTTTATCATGAGATACCCCCCGTACACATAATTTCATTGTATATTCTCCCGTTTACATTTGTGTTATCCATTTATTATGCCCCCCAAGCCCAGATATGCAATGATACATGCTGCAAAGGTTATAATGCAAAATGTCGATGTAATGGTGCTTTCTTTCCAGCCGTTTTTTTCCAAATGATGATGGAAAGGCGCTATCTTAAAAACTCTCTTATTAAAGTACTGTAATGAAAATAACTGTATTATCACGCTGATTGTTTCAAAAATGCAGACACAAAGTACAAGAATAATCCATAGGGGTATGTTCAATTCAATCAAAAATACCGCAATTGATCCGCCTAAAAGAAGAGAGCCTGTGTCCCCTATAAAAATTTTAGCAGGATATTTATTAAAAAACAGAGTTCCAAGGCAAGCTCCCTCCATGATTATGGCTCCAAACAGCACATTATCAACTCTCAATTGGTATGCGACTATCCCGATGAAGACAAAAACTATAGAGCATATGCCCAACGCAAGCCCATCGACTCCGTCTGTAATATTGACACTATTGCTTGATAAAACAATCAGAAAAACCATCAAAGCACCATACAGATACGTATTAATTTTTATCGAAGCGCTTATGAATGGGAACATAATTTGAGTATCTATCTGTCCAGAAACAATTAAATATGTAGTTATAACTATGCCTATAATTATAAGGCCAACTAACTTTTCTTTCGGGGTTACGCCATCCCTCTTTTTCTTAACTTTGATATAATCGTCAACAAACCCCGTCAGACCGAATAACAATAAGAAAACATTAATCCATATCATTCTGCCTGTTGAGATACTGTAAACTATAGTAGAAGTAAATAATGTCAGATTGATGGCAATACCGCCCATTGTTGGCGTTGCAGCCTTATGCTTATGCAGTTCCTGTATACAAGACTTCTTATTGCTATCTACATCTTCTGTTCTTTTGAAAAACCTTATCTTAGATAGCTTTTCAATAAATATCTTCAAAAATACAGCTGTAAAAAGTAAGCTAAAAACAAAATATTGTATCATAGCTTTATTTCCTCCGAAATGTATGAAACAAAACCATCGGTATCATAACCCTGTATACAGCATGTCGAGAAAGCTGCCAGGAAATTATATAAATAAGATGTGTCTTCTGTTTTCAATCGCACCGAGGATTTTCTTCCAAAATAATCTAATTCAAAATTTGTGACTCCATTTCTTTGCACTATCTTTGAAGCTTTTACATTTGCATTTTTGTTAATACCATAGGTAATTGAGCTTTTATTCTCTTTAATAATAGTTTCCGCAAAACAATCATCCGCATTTACAACTGCATGTTTACATTGTCTGAACAGTTTTAACTTGGCATTTTTATAATTCTCCATAGTCTTATGAAAATCGAGATGTTCAGGATATAGGTTAGTAAATATGCCTGTTTCAAAGCTGCAAAAATCAACTCTATTAAGTGCCAATGCATGAGAAGTAACCTCAAGAATGATATGAGTTGCACCTTCATTTCTCATTCCGAAGAGTATTTTATTTAATTCAAGGGATTCAGGTGTTGTTTTTGTATTTTCAGGAACTTCAATCGCCTTGTTTTTGATTATGTTCCCTTTTGAGCCTATGATACCGGTAACAAGCCCCAGTTTATCAAAAAGGCGATTTAGAATATCAGCGGTTGACGTCTTGCCTCTTGTTCCTGTAATTCCATATATTTGCAATTCGGCGGATTGGTTGCCATAAAATTTTGACGAAATGAAAGCCAAAGCATTCCTTGCGTTATCAACTTTTATTACAGTAACATTATCCGTTATCTCTCTTCTATCATCCTCAAGCATTATTACTGTAGCACCCTTTGATATTGCCTCAGCGATATAGTCGTGACCGTCAGCATTAAATCCTACAATGCATACATAAATTGATCTATTTGTTACTTTTCGCGAGTCGTAAGATATATTTTCCACTTCTGCTTCAATGTTTCCCTGAGTCAGTATATATTCATAACCACTTAATAAGCGGCCGATTTTCATTTGTAAGCCTCCTTGCATAAGCCCTCTAACATCATTATATCATTGTAACGAAGAAAAAAAAGCTATCCCCCCCGAAAACACCGTCCCACCCAAAGAAAATGTAGAGGGTGTTGAAATGAGCCTTCATAAGACACGAGAACCGTCCCCCTGTCTGCTTAAGACACGAGAACCGTCCCCCTGTCTGCTGTTTGTTATTTATGCGGGCGGGGTTTTGTGGTAAAATAATTGAAAGAGACAAAAGACGAATTTAAGGGGAGAAGCATATTGGAATTACTGGACGGACTAAACCCGCAGCAGAAAAAGGCCGTGACGACAACCGAGGGTCCCCTTCTGGTACTGGCGGGAGCCGGGTCGGGCAAGACAAGGGTACTGACGCACCGGATAGCGTATCTGATAAGGGAGAAGGGAATACACCCCGGCAGCATACTGGCCATAACCTTTACCAACAAGGCGGCCGGGGAGATGAAGGAAAGGGTATTAAAGCTTTTGGAAGAAGAGAACCGTTTTATGTGGGTCAGTACGTTTCATTCGGCCTGCGTGCGTATATTAAGGCATGATATAGAAAAAATCGGGTATGACAAAAATTTTGTTATATACGATACTTCCGACGGGCAGGTGCTTGTAAAGGACTGTTTGAGGGAACTTAATATAAACGAAAGGGATTTTTCGCCCAAGAAGGTGCTGGCGACAATAGGCAGGGCAAAGGATAACCTGCAGTCACCGGAGGAGTTTATCGCTCTGTCGGACGGCAGTTTTTCCGATGAGCAGATTGGCCGGGTGTACCGGCTGTACCAGAAGAAGCTCAAGTCGAACAACGCCCTTGACTTTGACGATTTGATACTCAAGACGGTGCAGCTTTTTAGCCAAGCACCCGAAGTGCTTGATTTTTACCAGAACAAGTTCAGGTATGTCCTGGTGGACGAGTACCAGGACACCAACACGCCCCAGTACAAACTGGTGCACCTTCTTTCAAAAAACCACAGGAACCTGTGCGTGGTTGGTGACGACGACCAGTCGATATACAAATTCAGGGGAGCAAACATTGCAAACATACTTGACTTTGAAGTGGACTACCCGGAAGCGACGGTAATTAAGCTGGAGCAGAATTACCGCTCCACCGGCAATATTCTCGAGGCCGCCAACTGCGTAATAACGAACAACAGCCGAAGGAAGCAAAAGAAGCTGTGGACCGACAAAATGGAAGGGTACCGGATAAGATGCCGAAGAACAAGTACCGAAAGACGGGAAGCCGAGTTTGTGGTATGTGAGGCCATGCGGCTTTGTGCCGAAGAGGGCAGGAAGCTGGCAGATATTGCGGTGCTGTACAGGACCAACGCCCAGTCCAGGGTACTGGAGGAAGCCTTTGTAAACCGGGCGGTCCCCTACAGGGTGGTAGGGAGCCTTGCGTTTTATCAAAGGAAGGAGATAAAGGATATAATCGCCTATCTAAGGGTTATACTCAACCCCGATGACGATGTTTCGCTTAAAAGGATAGTAAATCGGCCGCGAAGGGGTATAGGCGATAAAACCATGGAAGGATTGCAGCAGTACGCATCCCGGCGGGAAATAAGCCTTTACCGGGCCATGGCGTGCGTGGAAGAGGCCGTGTGCACTGCCGCCGGCCCGGCCAACCGGGTGCGGGAATTTGTTGATATGATGGAGGGCCTACTCGGAATGAAGGACAAATACACGGTGGTGGCACTGCTCTCGGAGGTGCTTGACAGGACCGGGTATGTAAAGGCCCTGGAGGATGAGGGTACAATAGAAGCCAGGAGCAGGCTGGAAAACATCCGGGAATTCGTTTCGGCGGCGGTGGCATTTGAAGAAACCCAGGAAGGGGAAGGTACCCTTTCGGAGTTCCTTGAAAGCATAGCCCTTGTATCCGAGACCGACAACCTGGACGAGGGAGAGGGCGTTACCCTTATGACGCTGCACAGTGCCAAGGGGCTGGAATTCCCAGTGGTCTTCATCACCGGGATGGAAGACGGAATATTTCCGCTGTCCAGGGCGATAGACCAGCCGGAAGAGCTGGAGGAGGAAAGGCGGCTGTGCTATGTGGGCATGACAAGGGCGGAGGAAGTTCTGTACCTTACCCATGCAGAATGCAGAACGCTGTACGGACGTACGAATATAAGCCTTCCTTCAAGGTTTTTGAAGGAGATACCGGAAATGCTGCTTGAGTTTGTGGGAAATGGCGAAGTCGCAGAAAGTATAGTGCCGGTGCAAATCCCTGCCGGGCTGTCGTTATCCACGAAAATGCCGGCCCGGGCCGAAGATGCGCCGGGGCATGGTCAGGCGGGAAGCGGAAAGGGACATTACAGGCCGGGCAGCCGTGTCCGGCACAAGGTATGGGGCATGGGCACTATAATAAAGGCGGAGGATAAGGGAAACGATACCGAAATAACCATTGCATTCCCCGGGCTCGGGGTTAAAAAGGTTCTGGCGTCGGTGGCGCCGCTTAAGGCTTTGAATTAAGGGATAGAAGGGGGTAAAACCTATGGGAAAGGTAAAGGATACCGTTAAGAACTGTCTGAAATTCCTGTCGGATGTAAACCGCGGGTTTTTCGAAGGTGCCAGGGAAAACTCTGTCCGTATTATAAGGAAGGATGCCCTGGACGGCGACGACTATTTCATGCTGCTTTGTTTTTCGGATTTTTTAGGCATACCCTCCCCGGCTTCCTACTATACGCTGGAGCTTTTGCCCTATATGGTCGGCGAGCTGGAGGGCTGGGAGATGCGTATGGCGGACAAGAAGGATATACTGAGCGAACAGTTTGAAAAATATAATTTCCATTGATGGAAGGGGATAGTATTATGCCAGGTCTTATGGACAAGGAAATAATATTCTTTGGCGGCAAGGGCGGGGTGGGCAAGACCACGTGCTCATCCGCGTACTCGCTAAGCCTTGCCAGGAAGGGCTATAAAACGCTGGTGCTCTCGACCGACCCCGCCCATTCGCTGGGCCAGATATTCCAGGTAAAGCTGGGGGATTCGCCCCAAAGGCTTGACGATAATCTTTACGGCATTGAAATAGACCCCGAGACAGAGAGCAGAAGGTATATAAACAGGATAAAGGAACAGATGCAGAGCGGCTTCAGCGCGAATATAGCAGCCGAGATACAGCGGCAGCTGGACGCCGCCTATCATTCCCCCGGTGCCGAAGAGGCCGCTATTTTTGACAGGTTCATCGAAATAATAGATTTGGTGGGTACCGAATACCAGAGGGTGGTGTTCGATACGGCGCCCACCGGCCATACACTGAGGCTCTTGTCGCTGCCCGAGCTTATGGGCCGGTGGCTGCAGAGCATGATCGAGCGGCGCGAAAATGTTAACGAGATGATGAAAATGGTATCGGTGGTGGACAAATCACTGGAAGAAAGGGTAAAGGATGACCCGGTATTGAAACTGCTTTCAGACAGAAAACAGCAGTTTGAAAAGGCAAGGGGTTTCCTGGTAGACAACAGGAGGGCGGGTTTTGTATTCGTTTTAAACGCCCAGCAGCTGCCGATACTGGAGACCGAAAAGGCGGTGGGATTTTTGGAAAGGAACGGCATACCGGTGGAGGGGATAATAATAAACCGTATTCTGCCGGAAAAGTCCGACAGCGAGTTTTTCAGAAAGCGAAAAGAGGTTGAAGACGTGTACATGAAGGAGATAGAGCAAAAATTCGGAGGCAGGATTTTGTACAGGATACCTCTGATGGAATACGATATAAGCGGTTACGAGAGCATAGACCGTGTTGCAAAGATTTTCGGGTAAGGGGTGGATTTATGGAACGGTCGGTGGAGCGGGCACAAAAAAGGGTGGAAGAATTAAGGCAGCAGATAGAACACCATAATTACAGGTACTACGTACTGGACGACCCGGCAGTTTCCGACTATGAGTTTGATGGACTTATGCGCGAACTGCAGCAGCTGGAGGATGAGCACCCCCAGCTTGTTACGCCCTATTCGCCCACCATGAGGGTGGGAGGCAAGGCTTCCGAGCGGTTTCCCAAGGTGATGCATTCAACGCCGCTTTTAAGCCTTGCCAACGCCTTCGGTGAAGGGGAGCTTTGGGACTTTGACAGAAGGGTGAAGAGTGCAGTTGGCGGCGGCGTGGAATACATAACCGAGTTTAAGATAGACGGGCTGTCGGTGGCCCTTACATATAACAAGGGCATCTTTGAAAGGGGAGCCACCCGTGGAGACGGTGTGGTTGGCGAGGACGTGACGGCAAACCTAAGGACCATAAAGACCATACCTCTAAGGCTTAAGGAAGAGGTCAGCCTGGAGGCAAGGGGTGAGGTGTTTATGCCTACCGACGGGTTTGAAAGGCTGAACAGCATGCAGCAGGATAAGGGCCTTAATACCTTTGCAAACCCGAGGAATGCGGCGGCGGGCTCTTTGCGTCAGCTGGACCCGGCGGTGACCGCAGCCCGACCCCTTGATATATTCATATTCAACCTTGAGTACATGGAAGAAAAGGAAATTTCAACCCATACCGAAGGGCTGGAATATCTCAAAGACCAGGGATTTAAAATAAGCCCCGAGTATAGGGTTTTTCAAAGCATGGAAGATGTGATAGAATGCTGCATGGACTGGCAGCAGAAAAGGGATACCCTTCCCTTTGAGATAGACGGTATTGTGATAAAGGTAAACTCCCTAAGGCAGAGGGAGATACTGGGCGCCACCAGCAAAAATCCACGGTGGGCGATAGCATACAAATTCCCGGCGCAGGCAGAGGAGACAAGGGTTAAGGAAATAATCATACAGGTGGGCAGGACCGGGGCCCTCACCCCCACCGCCATACTGGAGCCGGTCAGGATTTCCGGGTCCACGGTGGGAAGGGCAACGCTGCACAACGAGGATTACATCAGGGACAAGGATATTAGGATAGGGGACCGGGTGCTGGTAAAAAAAGCCGGGGATATAATACCCGAGGTTACAGAGGTAATTAAATCGGAAAGAACCGGCGGCGAGAGACAGTTCAGAATGCCGGACAAATGTCCCGAATGCGGGTCGGATGCGGTAAGGGCTGAAGGGGAGGCCGCCACCCGCTGTACCGGTATAGCCTGTCCAGCTAAAATCACACGGAGCATTATACATTTTGTGTCCCGGGATGCGATGGATATATCGGGGCTGGGGCCCTCTGTCATAGAAAAGCTGCTGGAGAAGGGCTTTATAAGGGACGCTTCCGACCTTTACCGGTTAAAGGACAAACAGGAAGAACTCGCAAAGCTTGAGGGCCTGGGGTCAAAATCGGTGGAAAATATGCTTGCTGCAGTGGAAGGTTCCAAGACAAGGGGGCTATCCCGGGTAATAACGGCTCTGGGAATACCCTTTGTGGGAGCAAGGGCGGCGGCGCTGCTGGCACAGCATTTCGGCAGCATGGACGCATTGAGAAATGCCGATGAAAGGCAGCTTACAGGCATACCCGAGATAGGAAGCGTAATGGCCCAAAGTATAGTTGCATTTTTTAAGCAGCGCCAGAACACGGAATTCATCGATAAACTTAAAGAAGCGGGAGTTATGATGACCGAAGGCAGAAAGGAAGGCGATACGCCGAAGACGCTTTCCGGCCTTGCGTTTGTGCTCACCGGAACCCTGGAGGGTTATACGCGAAGTGAAGCTTCGGATATAATTGAGGACCTGGGGGGTAGGGTTACTTCAAGCGTCAGCAAAAGTACCGATTACCTGCTGGCGGGGGAAAACCCCGGCAGCAAGCTGGACAAGGCCAGAAAGCTCGGGGTCATGGTTATTGATGAAAAGGAGTTTATAAGCCTTATTGGCAGAATGGATTAAACTACAGGAAATCTGACGGAGGTGAAAACGTGATAACAAAAAAAGACGTCGAATATGTTGCCGGACTTGCCAAGCTGGAGTTTACAGAGGATGAGAAGGAAGTCTTTACAAAAACCCTTGGCGATATATTGGAATATGCGAAGCAGCTCTCAAAGGTGGACACCGATTCGGTGGAGCCCACCGCCCATATTCTGCCGTTAAGAAATGTATACAGGGAAGATACGGTAGAGCCCTCGATGGAAAGGGAAAAAATTCTTGAGAATGCACCGGACGTACTAAAGGGATGCTACAGGGTACCCAGGGTGATTTAGGATTGGAGGTAATAGACATATGCTGCATTATATGACAGCCCGTGAACTGTCAGAAAGGATAAGAAACAGAGAAGTAAGCGCCGAGGAGACGGTAAGCTCGGTTTTGGGTAGGATAGAAAAACTGGATAAAAAAATAGGCTCCTACATAACGGTAACGGCGGAAAGGGCCCTGGAAGAGGCGCGCAGGACCGACCGGAGGCTGAAAAAGGACGGCAAGCTGCCGCCGCTTACCGGTATACCCATGGCGTTAAAGGACAATATGTGTACCCAGGACATACCCACTACCTGTGCGTCAAAAATGCTGGAAAACTTCGTGCCGCCATACAGTGCCTGCGTATATGAGAAGCTGCAGCAGGCGGGAAGTGTGCTGGTGGGCAAGACAAACCTGGACGAGTTTGCCATGGGCTCTTCCACAGAAAACTCTGCTTTTGGAAGAACGTGCAATCCCTGGGACCAAGACAGGGTTTCCGGCGGCTCCAGCGGAGGCTCGGCGGCGGCGGTGGCTGCAGGCATGGCTTCCTTTGCGCTGGGTTCGGATACCGGCGGGTCGATAAGACAGCCGGCGGCGCTGTGCGGTGTGGTGGGCATGAAACCCACCTACGGCAGGGTATCCCGGTACGGTATTGTGGCCTTTGCATCGTCTTTGGACCAGGTAGGGCCGATAACAAGGGACGTCAGGGACTGTGCGTTTGTTTTAAACCAAATATGCGGTTACGACAGGCGGGATTCAACTTCGGCGGATGTGGAGGTGCCGGACTTTGAAACCGGCCTGGAAAAGGGTATAAAGGGCATGAGGATAGGCATCCCTTCCGAATACTTCGGCGGGGGTATCCAGCCGGGGGTAAGGGACAGGGTTACAGAAGCCATTGGGGTCCTTGAAGGGCTGGGGGCGGTATGCGATGAAGTGTCTCTGCCCCATACCGATTATGCACTGTCGGCGTATTATATTATTTCATCGGCGGAGGCCAGTTCAAACCTGGCCCGGTATGATGGCATAAGGTACGGCTACAGGGCCGAAGGCTGCCGGGACCTTGACGACCTGTTTATAAAGACAAGAAGCGAAGGGTTCGGTGAAGAGGTAAAACGGCGGATTATGCTGGGGACCTATGCTTTGAGCTCGGGTTATTACGATGCGTATTATAAAAAGGCGCAGAAGGTAAGAACCCTTGTAAAGAAAGATTTTGAAAGGGTCTTTGAAGACTATGACGTACTGGTATGTCCGACTACGCCTACCGTGGCCTTCAGGGCGGGCGAAAAAACCGACGACCCGCTGCAGATGTATCTTTTTGATGCATACACCATTCCGGTAAATACCGCCGGGCTGCCGGCGCTCTCTGTTCCCTGCGGTTTTGCGGATAATCTGCCGGTGGGCCTGCAGTTCATAGGCAAACCCTTTGCCGAGCACACACTGCTTCGGGCGGGATATGCCTATGAGAGCAGTACCGAATTCCATAAAGAGCACCCGCAGGTGTGAAGGAGGCGATAAAGCATGAAATACGAAACGGTAATAGGGCTTGAAATACACGCCGAACTGGCGACCAATACCAAAATATTTTGCGGCTGCACCACTGCCTTTGGCGGCGAGGAAAACACCCAATGCTGCCCGGTGTGCATAGGGCTTCCGGGGACGCTGCCGGTGCTCAACAAGAAGGTTATCGAATACGCAGTTAAGGCGGGGCTTGCCACCAACTGCGAGATAAGCAGATTCAGCAAGCTGGACAGGAAAAACTACTTTTACCCCGACCTGCCCAAGGCGTACCAGATTTCCCAGTACGACCAGCCGGTTTGCAAAAACGGTTGTCTGGAAGTAAAGGGGGACTTTGGAAGCAAAAGGATTGGCATAACCCGGATACATATTGAAGAGGACGCTGGAAAGCTGCTGCACGAGGCCGAAGACGGCAGCACCCTGGTGGACTATAACAGGGGCGGGGTGCCGCTTATTGAGATTGTGTCCGAACCGGATATGAGGAGCGCGGAAGAAGCGCGGCTGTATGCCGAAAAGATTAAGTCGATTCTGGAGTATACCGGTGTTTCGGACTGCAGGATGCAGGAGGGATCGTTAAGGTTTGACGTAAACCTGTCGGTGAGGGAAGAGGGAACCGAAAAGCTTGGTACAAGGACCGAGATGAAAAACCTAAACTCCTTCAGGGCGTTGGTTAACGCCATAGAAAACGAAAGCAAAAGGCAGATAGGGGTTTTGGAATCCGGCGGTTTAGTGCTGCAGGAGACCCGCAAATGGGATGATGTAACCGGGGAGAATACTTCCTTAAGGAGCAAGGAAGAGGCCCATGATTACAGGTACTTTCCGGAGCCCGACCTGGTACCGGTGGTGCTGGACGAAGGGTATATAGGAGGCATAAGGCAGAAGCTTCCGGAACTGCCGGAAGTAAGGAACGAAAGGTATATAAGGGAATGGGGGCTGCCGGAATATGATGCCGGCGTAATAACCTCATCGCTGCCGCTGGCGGTGTTCTTTGAGGAGTGTGTCAAAGGTTACGGCGGCGGGCCCAAGACGGTGAGCAACTGGGTTATGGGAGAGCTTATGCGCCTTCTGAACGAAAAGGGCATTGAGGCCGACCAAATACCCATACCGCCGGGGCACCTGGCAGACCTTTTGAAGCTGGTGGACGGCGGCACGGTGAGCAGCTCCGCTGCAAAGAAGGTATTCGAAGAGATGTTTGAAACAAACGAGCAGCCGAAGAAACTGGTGGAACGTCTGGGGCTTTCGCAGATAAGCGATGAAGAGGCGCTGACCGATATAATCATGAAGGTAATGGAGGAAAACCCGCAGTCTGTTGAAGATTACAGGGGGGGCACCAGGAAAGCGCTGGGCTTCCTTGTGGGCCAGACCATGCGCCGGACCAAGGGCAAGGCAAACCCGGCCCTTGTCAACAAAATACTGAAACAGCTGCTAAAACAGTAGCAAAACAGTACAAAACAGTAGGGACGGTTCTTTTTGTCTCAGCAGAAACAGCAGGGACGGTTCTTTTTGTCTCAGACAGCAGTGTAAACTTATTTCCGACTATAGGGTTTCATGAAGCTCGGGGTATATAGACGAGTTTCATGAAGCCTTTCAATTTGCACACAAAACCTACCTTCGGGCATATATTGGTAATATATTATTCAAAAGGAGGTCAGCGTGTTTATGGTTGAACTTACTTTGCTGCACTGGATATATGCCATTATGGTTATTATAATACTGGCAGTTATGATAACCCGAAGGGATACCATCATACCATGCATAGCCGGTATTTTTTTAATTGGCCTGGTGGCAAAGGGCTCTGTAACCGGTGCCACCCGCGGAATATTCGATTCCCTCGTGGTTGCGGGCCATGAATTATTCGGGGTAATACTGGTAATATCACTGATAGTCTCAATGTCAAAGATGATGGAGGATATAGGGGCCAATGTGCTTATGGTAAGACCGTTCTCCCGGTTTATAAGGACTCCCGACGTTGCATTCTGGTTTATAGGAATTGTCATGCTTGTGGTTTCATGGTTTTTCTGGCCTTCCCCCGCCACTGCCCTGGTGGGTGCGGTGCTGCTGCCGGTGGGGCTTAAGGTGGGGCTGCCGGCGATAGGAGTTGCCATGGCGATAAACCTATTCGGTCACGGAATAGCCCTTTCCAGTGACTACATAATACAGGGTGCCCCGACGATAACCGCCACATCGGCCGGAGTGGAAGTGGTGGACGTAATGGCAAAGGGAATACCCCTTATAATGATAATGGGGGTAACCACAGTGGTAGCGGCCTATATATTTCTTAAAAGGGATATGCGCCTGGGAAGGATAGAAAACACCATCGTAGAAGAATTTGAGGAAAAGAGGGCCGCAGAAATTACATGGCTGAGCAGGTTTACGGCAGTCCTGGTGCCGGTTGCGTTCCTACTTGATGTGGTGGCAATGTTTATATTCGACCTGCGGGGCGGTGAAGCCACTGCCCTGGTGGGAGGCACCGCGGTTATGATACTGGTGCTTGTCAGCATACTGGCATACAGAGCAAAGGCCCTTGATCGGATAGCAGGATTTATGAAGGACGGCTTCAAATTCGGAATGGAAGTATTTGCACCCGTGATTCCGATAGCAGCCTTCTTCTACCTGGGAGAGATTGAACCCATACAGGCAGCCCTTGGCGGGGGTGTGCTGCCGTCAGGTTCCGAGGGGATACTGTCGGACATGGGCCGTGCACTGGCGGCTTCGGTACCCATGAACAAACCGGTGGTTGCATCAATGGAAACCATAGTAGGTGCCATAACCGGCCTTGACGGCTCGGGATTTTCCGGGATGTCCCTTGCCGGGTCGCTGGCTAAGGTATTCGGTACAGCGGTCAACGGATGCGTTGCGACGCTGGGAGCCCTGGGCCAGATTGGCGCCATATGGGTAGGAGGCGGAACGCTGGTACCCTGGGCCCTTTTACCGGCTGCGGCCATTTGCAGGGTGCTGCCGATGGACCTTGCACGCAGGAATTTCAAGCCGGTTATGATCGGACTTATAGTAACCACCATTGCGGCTATGTTTTTGATTTAGGGTCTGTCTGGGAAGCAGGCAAATCCTTTTGCTGGAAATATGCGCACCTGGAACCGCTTACAGAGGATACGATACCCACATGGGTGAGCCAGCATTTGCCGTTTTTCTGGTGTATGCAGTTCTCGGAACAGTTGATGTTGGTCAAAAGAATACACCTCCGGATATTAGAATGCCCATTAAATATTAAAATAAAACGGGGAAGGTACGGTCAGGAATAACCGGTCTTTCCCGAATTGTTTTATTGGGCTGGTCTGAATAATTAAGCGCCAGTTTTCAAAACTTAACATAAAAGTTTTCAAACAGCGGAGGTAGGATATGCTTTTTCCCGATTACGGCAAAACAGGATTAATTTATCATGTAGTAAACCTTAATGACCTTGAAGAGGTAATTACTCAGGGTATAAGGCATGATACAAGGCCTGCGTTTAATGACAAGTACAGCGATTTTCACGCGTTTTTGAATCGGTACAAAACCGCCCAAATCCCACGCTGGGCAGACAGGACAAAGGCAATATTTGCCAGTATGAACTTTAAAGACGACCACACTTTTCATTCCCACAGCATGCTGACCGCCTTTGAGGTGGACCCCTCCAGGTGCTGGATAGCCAACGAAAACAGGGCAAACGAGGTGTACCAGCCCTTCGTGCTGCAGCGTATAGATGAATTTTCCAAAGCAAAGGAATACATGAAGGGCCGCGGGCAGGATGTGGTAAAGGAATACTGGGACACTTCACTGTCCTTTACCGACAACTTAGAGCAGAGAAGGGACCTGTGGCCGGGGTATGATGCCGAGGTGATGGTGTTTCACGATATCAGGCCGCAGGATATACTTTACATTGCCATAGTGTCTGACCACAGGATAATGACGGTGCAGCAGTGGAAGGAGGCGTTTTGCAGTTCATGAATAAATGGTATAATCAGAGGTGGACAAGTTTATTACATAATGCAAAGAGGGGATAAACCATGAAAAGTGGAAAACTGCCGTCGGATGTGCTGGAGCAGAAAATATTCTCCAGCCTCAGGTTTAAACGGGAAGAGGTGCTTGTGAGGCCGCAGATTGGCGAAGACTGCAGCGTACTGGACTTCGGGAAGTATGCCTGCGTGTTGTCCACCGACCCGATTACCGGGGCTGCCAGCGAAATAGGAAGGCTTGCGGTACATATATCCTGTAACGACGTGGCGGCCAACGGCGTGGAGCCCTTCGGGCTGCTTTTTACAATACTGGCGCCGGAGGGTACATCGGTGGAGGATTTGCAGCAGGTAGTCAGCCAGGCGGCGGATGAAGCCGCGTCGCTGAAGGTTGAGATAATAGGGGGCCATACCGAAATAACGACGGCGGTAAACCGTATCGTGGTATCGACCACCGCCGTTGGCAGGGCACCAAGGGGCAGGGTGGTTAATTCCGCCGGTGCAAAGGCGGGGGACAGTATAATCCTTACCAAATGGGCGGGCCTTGAGGGCACGGCCATTATCGCCCACGACCTTGGCGAGCGGCTCAAAGGCAGGATTGACCAGAAGCTTCTTGAAGGTGCCCGGTCCTTTATGCAGCATATAAGCGTAGTGCCGGAAGGAATGATAGGCGGCAGGGTGGGCGCAACGGCGATGCATGATGTGACCGAAGGGGGCGTACTGGGTGCCCTTTGGGAAATCGCCGAAGCATCGTCGATAGGCTTACGGGTGTACGAAGAAAAAATACCGGTTAAGCCCGAGACCCAAGCCATATGCAGCGAACTGGGCCTTGACCCGCTGAAGCTTATCTCCAGCGGCTGTATGATTATAACCTGCAGCGACGGTGAAAAAATGCTCATGGCACTGAAAAAGGAAGGCATACCCGCTTCCCTGATAGGGGAGGTAACCGGGAACGAGAGAATTCTTGTCCGGGACGGCACCGAAATACCGATAGACCCGCCCCGCAGCGATGAATTATACAAGGTGATATAAAATAATGCATCCCTCCCACCGGAGGGATGTATTATTTTTGGAACATTACCTGTCGATTTAAGTCAAATAAAGCGAATACCATACATTGGGTGCAGGCAATATTACACGGGTATTACAGCATTATTACAGGGGTGTTAAATTTACATTTTTGGACTAAACCCAACAAAAACAGGCAAATTTTTATGGTATAATTAATCGAACGTACATAGCCGGATACCGGCATCTGACGCGGAAGCGAATTGTATTTATTTACAGCAGGGGGTTATTGAGTTGAGGAAAGCAGCGGCGTTTGTTCTGGTTTTTTTGTTGTTGATGGCGGGCACTGAAGCGTATGCACTTGAGGAACAGCAGCTTATTCTACATATGGACGGCAAGCAGATTACATATAAGGCTCCTCCGGTTACGCTAAAACTTAACGGCAAGGTATTGAGCCCGGATGTGCCGGCGGTGATACTGGACGACCGGACCCTTGTTCCGGTACGGATTATAACCGAAAGTACCGGCGCCGACGTGGTATGGGACCCGCAGGAATATGAAGTACATATCAATACCGGTGACAAACAGGTCAAACTGAAGATAGACAGCAATCAAATGGAAATAGATGGCGAAAAGGTTACCCTTGAAGTGCCCGCCAAGCTTATTAACGACAGAACCATGGTTCCGGTACGGGCGGTTACCGAGGCCCTTGGGTTGGACGTCGGGTGGGATGCTGCTTCTTATACCGTGTCGCTGTCATCGCCCAGTGCGGATATACATGATATGAAATATGACAGTGCCGAGGATGCTATTGTGCTTAAAACGACCGGCAGCGTCACACACAGAACCATGTTTCTGCAGGAACCCGACAGGCTGGTTATTGACTTTTCCAACACCAGGTTCCTGTCGGATACCAACAGGCTTGACCTTGACAAGGGCAATATAATAAGAGTGAGGGCGTCACAGTTCGAGGTAAACCCGTACATATCGAGGGTTGTAATAGACCTTACCAGCCCGTCGGGATACAGTATAGACTATGATGAAGATACAAAACTGCTGAAGATAAGAACGGTTAACACGGTAACGGGTATATCCTTCAGGGAAGATAATGACATAAACAGGCTTGTCATAGACGCCACTTCAAGGCCGGATTTCCAGACCATGACGCTGCAAAGACCGGACCGTATAGTAGTGGATATGTTCAACACGCGCCTGGGAGATATGAAGGATGGCTCGATAGCCGTGGGCAAAGACGGTATCAGGGCGGTCAGGTACTCACAGTTCGAGGACAACATCGTAAGGGCAGTGATAGACCTGGACCATGCCCTGCAGTACAACGTGGAAAGCACGGAGAAGGGTTTGGAAGTCTTTATAGACGGTTTCCCGCTCGAAACCATTGAGTATGCGGGAACCGGATGGAAAACCGGTATCCTTTCGATAGATACCGGAAAACAGGTAAGGTATAACGTTGCATACGATAAGGATAAAAAGACCTTAACCGTTGCAATACCCGACAAGGATGCCGTTATTGAGGAAGGGGAAGTATACATCAACAACGGTGTTGTGGACAGGATTGTTTCAACTCCCTACGATTCTTCAGAAAACGCCGGGTATATTGTGCTGCACCTCAAGGATAAAATCAGTTACAAGGTAATTTCACCGAACAGAACCGAAAACATCGAAATCGAGGTATCGGGAGTGCCTTCCCTTTACCAGGATATGCTGATAGTCATCGACCCCGGTCACGGCGGTCAGGACCCAGGTGCCAACCACGGCGGTGTAAAGGAGAAGGATATAAACCTTGACGTGTCCCGCAGGCTCAGGGCACTGCTTGAGCAGCTGGGTTTCAGGACCCTCATGATAAGGGAAGATGACAGCTTTGTGGACCTTTACGGCAGGTCGGATATAGCCAATGCGGCGAACGGTGATGTGTATATAAGCGTTCATTCTAACGCGCACCTGACAAACAGCGCCATGAAGGGATCACAAACCCTGTACTATCCTTCCGAAAAGAGTGAACTGGACAACAGGGATAACTACACCCTTGCGAAAATAATACAGCAGGAGCTATTGAAGGAATTAAAGACGGATGACAGGGGACTGATACCCAGAGAAAACCTGGTTGTAACCAGGGAGACAAAGATGCCGGCGGTTATAGCGGAGCTTGGATTCTTGACAAACGCCCAGGAAAGGGCACTGCTTTCGACGGGAGAATACAGGCAGAAATGTGCCGGGGCGCTGGCAAACGGTATAGTCCGCTACGTGGAAGAGATACTGCTTAATTAGCCCGAAAAAATATCAATCGGGGACATTCCGCTAAAACCGGGAACTTGGCTTCCCGGTTTTTTGTTGTTGACTTTAGCGACTGGAAAGAATAGTATTTTCAATGGATATGAAATATAAACAGGCATATTATGAATACTAATACCATGGAGGGAGTTTAATGACCGTTTTATTCAATTATCTTTTTATATTTTTTGCGAGGGTGGCCGATGTGTCCATGGCCACCGTCAGGATGCTTCTTATAGTCCGGGGCAGGAAATACCTTGCCGGAGCTCTGGGGTTTTTCGAGGTGATTATATATATAATGGCCCTGGGAAGGGTTGTGAGTTCGCTGGACAACTGGGTAAACCTGCTTGTATATGCATCAGGGTTTGCCGCCGGCAACGTGGTGGGCAGCATAATCGAGGGCAAAATGGCTATAGGCACAATAATGGTAAGGATTGTCCCCAAAAAGACCTGCGATATAGACCTGGCAGAAAAATTAAGGAGCATGGGTTTCGGAGTTACGGTGCTTGAAGGGATAGGCAAGGACGGGCCTATATGCATGCTGGACACTACGCTACATAGGAAAGAATTGACAGTGCTTCTGAATTTCCTGAAGAAAACCGATGCTGATGCCTTTACCACCGTCAGCGATGCCCGGGAGACAAGGGGCGGTTATATGAGAAAAATCAAGAAAAAATAATAAATCATAGTGTCCATTCCTTCTTAATATATTTTATACTGGGGGAATACAGGTCTGTCCCCCGGCATCTAAAAAGGAAATTAGGGAGGAATTGGGATGTTAAAACGCATTGCGGCGGGAATGGTAATAATTTGCGTGTTATTCTTTGCGGTGGGCTGCGGTAACCCCGTTACTGCAATAAGGGACTGGATAAGGGGCGGAGAGGAAGCGGAACAGACGGTGGAGACTGATACCGGGCTGCAGGATGTCGGGGAGGAACCCGGCAGCCGGCCGGGTGCAAGGATGAGGGATACGGTGCTGTATTACAGGGACGATTTGGGATACCTTGTTCCCGTCTCTGTGGATATAGAATGGGAAGAGGGCATCGCCAGGGCTGCGCTGCAGAGGCTTATATCCGATGACAAAAATTCCGAAATAGCGCAGAGGGCGGGGCTGTATTCGGCCATCCCGGACGGCACCAATGTTCTTGGCCTTACCATCAGGGACGGGCTTGCCAGGGTTGACCTGTCGGCGGAAGCTTTAAGCTGCGGCAGCGCAGAGGAAGAAGAGCTGATGCTCAAGTCGGTGGCCTACACCCTGACCGAGTTTAACACGGTGGACAGGGTTCAGTTCATGTTTGAAGGCGACACGATGGAAAACCTTCAGTTCGGCAGCTGTGTCGGAGGCCCGGTATTGAGGGAAAGAATAAATACAGTGGGCGACGGGGCAGGCCCCGGTGTTACGGTGTATTTCTACAGGATCAACGAAAAGGACCACAAATATTTTGTGCCCGTTACGCTGAATACCGGAACCGCCGGGATCGATATGGATGTGGCTGTCAAATGCCTGCTTGAGGGGCCCCCGACGGGAAGCGACCTGCGTTCGGATATACCCGACGGTGTGCGCATTAACGGAATGGGCGTGAAAAACGGGATCGCGTACCTGAATTTCGGGAAGGGGATTTTTGATTACCAGGGAAGCGACAGCGTCGGAGAGAATATTGTCAGGTCGATTGCACTGACTCTTAAGGAATACCCGTCCATAACCGGTGTTGTGTTTTTGACGGACGGGGAGCCGGCATCCCTGCCGTCGGGACTGGTGCTGGAGAGCGCCATAGACGTACCGGTGTTTGCAAATGAATACAACTGACCCATAATATGATATTATATACACAGGGCTAACCCAGGGGTCTGCCGAACATGCTGTATGATGGATCTTGACCAAAGAAGAAGGAGTTGAATAGTTTTTGAGAGCAGATGGAAGGGAACACGACGAGCTTAGGCCGCTGAGGATTACCAAGAATTTTACCAAGTACGGTGAAGGTTCGGTTCTGATAGAGGCGGGAGATACCAAGGTATTGTGCACCGCGTCTGTGGAGGAAAAGGTGCCACATTTTTTGAAGGGATCGGGCCAGGGATGGATTACCGCCGAATACTCCATGCTGCCCCGCTCCACCGAAATCAGAAAGGTAAGGGAGATTGCAAGGGGGAGGCCGGAGGGCAGAACCCAGGAAATACAAAGGCTGATAGGCAGGTCCCTGCGGTCTGTGGTAAACCTGGACAAGCTGGGAGGAGAATATACAATCTGGCTGGACTGTGATGTGCTGCAGGCGGACGGGGGTACCAGAACCGCATCGGTAACCGGGGCCTTTATTGCCCTGACCGACGCGCTGGGTTACATGAAAAGGCGAGGGATTATTGACAAGATCCCCATTACCGATATGGTGGCGGCAGTCAGTGTCGGTATCGTGGACGGGCAGATTATGCTGGACCTCTGCTATGAAGAGGACAGCAGAGCACAGGTGGATATGAATCTGGTAATGACAGGCAAGGGAAACATTGTGGAGATTCAGGGTACCGGAGAGGCATTTCCCTTTACCGTTGCGGATATGAGAAAAATGGTTGAGCTAGGCACCCTTGGCATAGGGAAGCTTATTGAGACGCAGAAAAGGGCCCTGGAAGACGTATTGACGGAGGAACCAAAGGATGAACAAAAGGACAATGGTGGTTGCCAGCAGGAACAAAAAGAAGACGGCGGAGATAGTGAACATACTGAATGACCTGAACTGGACTGTAATTTCAATGCTTGAGGCGAATATTGACCTCGAGGTTACAGAGGACGGCGATACCTTCGAGGAGAATTCCCATAAAAAGGCGCTGGAGGTTATGAAGGCTGCCGGCCTTACCGCCATAGCCGATGATTCCGGGTTGGAGGTGGATGCCCTGGACGGAAAGCCCGGAGTGTTTTCCGCCAGGTTTTCGGGAAAAAAAGCCACCGACCGCAGCAACAATCAAAAGCTTCTTGAACTGATGAAAGACGTCCCGAAGAGCAAAAGAACCGCAAGGTTTGTATGTACCGCAACGGTTGTTTTTCCGAATTTTGAATACTTTACGGTGAGGGGAGAGTGTGAGGGCGAAATTCTGTTTGAGCCCAGGGGCTCGGGAGGTTTCGGATACGACCCGCTGTTTTACCTGCCGGATTACAAAAAAACCTTTGCGCAGCTGGACGCCGGAACAAAAAACTCAATCAGCCACAGGGCAAAAGCGCTTGCGAAGGTAAGGGCGAAGCTTTCTGACCTTGAAGGGGGTATAAAGCTTTGAGGATCGGAGTAATAAGCGACAGCCACGGTGACAGGGCAGGCATAATCAGGGCGCTTAACCATATGTCAAAGGTTGACGTTATTTTTCATCTGGGGGATTTTGCAAAGGACGGCGAATACATAAAAAGTTTTCATCCGGCCAATCTGTACGTGGTAAGGGGAAACTGCGATTTTTTTGCCGATACTTCCGCCCCCGTTAAAATAATTTTGGAAATTGGCGAAAAGAAAATATTTGCCACCCATGGACACAGATACAGGGTCAAGGACGGGCTTAATATCCTTTATTATAAAGCGCTAGAGACAGGCGCCGATATAGTGCTGTACGGGCATACACACAGTTCGCAGATAATAAGGGTGGACAATAGGGTAATTATGAACCCCGGGAGTGTTTCAAGGCCCAGAGATGCCGGGAATCCTACCTATGGTATAATTGAAATAACAAAGGGCAATATTAAAGCTGACATTATGGAATTTTAGATTCAAAATCTTGACCGGGAGCAGTTTTTGGTTTACAATAATATCACTGCTTCAGGTTAAACAGACGTTTCGGAAAATTTTGAGCATTGACAGTGGGAATCCGGTTTGCTATAATAATTAAATGTTGGTGATTGTGCGGGTGTAGCTCAATGGTAGAGCCCTAGCCTTCCAAGCTAGTCACGTGGGTTCGATTCCCATCACCCGCTCCAAACGTGCGCCTGTAGCTCAGGTGGATAGAGCAACGGACTTCTAATCCGTGTGCCCGGGGTTCGAGTCCCTGCAGGCGCACCAGTATATGGTGGGTATAGCTCAGTTGGTTAGAGCGCCAGATTGTGGCTCTGGAGGCCGTGGGTTCAATTCCCACTATCCACCCCACTTTTTTATCGATGGGGCGTAGCCAAGTCGGTAAGGCACCAGACTTTGACTCTGGCATTCGTAGGTTCGAGTCCTGCCGCCCCAGCCATTTTGTGACCCATTAGCTCAGTTGGCAGAGCACCTGACTTTTAATCAGGGTGTCCCGCGTTCGAGTCGCGGATGGGTCACCATTGTTATTCTGCCCGCCCGGTAAGGGCAGAAATATGCGCCCTTAGCTCAGCTGGATAGAGTCGCTGACTTCGAATCAGT
Organism: uncultured Clostridium sp.; assembly: GCA_964529035.1. GTDB lineage: Bacteria > Bacillota > Clostridia > Ch29 > Ch29 > CAZGUG01. Next base: position 24,289 of record CAZGUG010000011.1, on the reverse strand, counting down.
TGGTCGGGGGTTCGAATCCCTCAGGGCGCACCAATAGGAAATCTTGCAACTTACTAGTTGCAAGATTTCCTATTTTTCGAGTTTGTCATACTGTTCAAAAATGAGAAAAACTATAAGATTGAATAGAAACTTTCGCATGACCTCGCAGTGAATTATAAATAAGAACATCCAAATATAAACATAAATGGAATTGGTTAGGCTTTAAAACTCTATTAATTTCACATTAGAATTTATATGGTTGATTACAAGTTATGTTATTGCATGGTGAGAAACTATATGTTTAAGGAAATGATAGTAACGAAAAGTATAAAAAAATAAATATATTTTTTTAAATTAAGAAGGAATACGATATATTTTGTAGAATATATCGATAATACTAATATATAGTTACCAAAATGGCGGAAAAATAATTTTCTTAACATGAAACCAGCAAAAATTGCTAACGGATCATTTTGAAAAGGTTACTAAAAGTAATCATTAAGACAGATATGGAGGTGATTGCATGAAGAAAATATCATTTATAAAAGAAAAATGTGTTGGCTGTAAAAGCTGTATGCTGGCATGTTCAATTAAGCACCACGAAGACTTTTCGTGGAAACAGGCACGATTAAAGATTGAGAAAAATAAGGATGAGTATAGCTTGTCTGTATGCATTCAATGCCAGCATAAGAACTGTTTCAAAATATGCCCTAAAAATGCAATTGAAGATATAGGAGGAGGTATACTCAAAGTTGACTGGGACTTATGCATAGGTTGTGGTTTGTGCGTTGATGCTTGTGAGTATAATGGTATCTGGATTGCTTCCCGGGTCGATAAGGCTCTAAAGTGTGATTTGTGTGAAGGTAAACCAGCATGTGTAGAGGCTTGTATTGCCGGAGCACTTGTTTTAGAAGATATAAGTGGAGGTGATTGATAATATGGTTTACGGTTATTCAGGCACTATACTTCATGTCAACCTTACATCTAACAGGATATGGAAAGAAACCATGAGCGAATCTCTTATTTCGAGTTATTTGGGTGGCCGCGGAATTAATGCCAAGCTGCTTTGGGATTTAACACAAAAAGGCGTTGATGCGCTGGGAGAGGATAATGTACTCATCTTTGGTGCAGGGGTTATGGGTGGAACTCACGCACCATCTTCGGGAAGAACAACTGTAACATTTAAAAGCCCTGTTACAGAATTGTATGCAAAATCAAACGGTGGGGGACATTGGGGAGCAGAACTTAAGCTTGCCGGTTATGATCATATAGTCATTCATGGACGTTCTCCAAAACCGGTATATCTTTGGATAGATGGAGAAAGAGTGGAACTGAGGGATGCCGGACACCTATGGGGCACTGATGTTCCGGCAGCAGATAAACAGATAAAAAATGAATTGAACACGGAAGATATACAAACTGCATGTATAGGCCCCGCAGGAGAAAACCTTGTAAACTTTGCTGCTATTATGATGACTGTGTATTGTGCTGCCGCCCGTGCTGGTGGGGGCGCCGTTATGGGAGCCAAGAAACTAAAAGCGATTGCTGTAAAGGGAGAGGGTAATACTAAGGTTTATAACCCGAAAATGTTTGACAACCTTGTTAAGAAAGCGGTTCATGACTTAAAAACATACCCTTCCAGAGGAAGACTATCTGAATACGGTACTTCATCCCTTGTGCCCATACGAAATGAAATGCATCTACTTCCCACCAAAAACTACCAGGAAGTATATCTGGAGAACGGTGATAAAATTAGCGGACAATATATCAAAGAAAAAGGATATCTGGATCATAGGAGTGGGTGTACGGCTTGCGCAACAGGCTGTCACCGTTATACGGTTTTGCGTGACGGCAAATATGCAGGATCCGAGTCAGGCGGCCCGGAATATGAAACGGTAGCATCATTGGGCGCGGGATGTGGTATTACGGATACTGAAGCGGTATTGAAGGCAGCCCATTTATGCAATGAGTACGGTTTGGACACCATTTCTACAGGTGGCGTAATTCAATGGGCTATGGAATGTTATGAAAAAGGCTTGATCTCTTTGGAAGATACAGGCGGCATTCCTCTGGAATGGGGAAATGGTGATGTACTAGTGTCCATGGTTGAACAGATTGCTAAACGAAAAAACCTGGGTAATATTCTGGCGGAAGGGGTAGTAACAGCAGCTCGCGTGGTTAAAGGTGATTCATGGAAATGGGCTATGCATGTTAAAGGTCTTGAGTATTCGCGAGCAGAAATCAGAGCCCGTATGGGTTATGCATTGGCATTAGCAGTAAACCCAAGGGGTGCAGACCACCTTCATTCTCAAGTATATGCGGAATTTGGAGCTACACCTGAAGCAAGAAAACTGATTAAGAGGATTTGCGGCGACGAAAAATATGCTGATGTGCTATCGCCAGATAAAAAGGCTGATATAGTTCGGTGGCATGAAGATTGTTATGTGGTTTCGGACTGCCTGGGCCTTTGCACATTCTCGACATTGGGTCATGGCTATCTGATTACTCCGGAGGTCATGGCCGAGCAGTACTATGCACTAACCGGACATAAGATTTCTTCTGAAGATTTAATGAAGATTGGAAGAAGAGTTATGAACCTTGAAAAAGCATTTAATGTACGCGAAGGGGCAGAAAGGTCGGACGACTATCCCCCGTGGCGTTTCTTCAATGAGCCGATAAATAGCGGTCCGTACAAAGGCAAAAAACTTGAGAAGGAAGTATATGACAGCATGCTTGACGATTACTACAACCTTCATGGTTGGTCCCAAGAGACTGGGTGGCCGACCGAGAGAACACTTAAAGAGCTGGGATTAGAAGATGTTGCCAAACAGTTAAAGGTTATAGGAAGACTTGGTGTATAGATGCTGCATAACAGCATAACAAGTGAATGCAGAAAATAAAGAACTCCATTGTTTGCTGGTTGGCAGCCGCAGTATAATGCAAATATTGTTTGGATTGACTGAGTGTATTCGTCAGGTTTGTGGAGGTGATTATTGTCAAAATTAGCATCCGTTTGGTCAATCTTGTTAAACCCGGACGTGATAAGTTTGTATTGGAAATCCCTAACGGTATACTTATTGATGAAGCAATGAAGCATGTGATAAACAAAAGGCCAGAGATGAAAGAAAACCAGAACTATATCATTCTTATCAACAAATCATTGGTGGTTAGCAACCAAAAACTGGAGGATAATGATTCAATAACCATTTTTCCTCCGTTTATGGGGGGATGATGAATGAAAGAGAAAATGCATGGTAAAGAGAAAGAGTACTGGATCTTAGGTTTTGGGTTGTTAACTCTTGCGTTTATATTGTATTTTATAATAATTCCATGGCAAATTAAACCGCAACCCGGGGAACTAATATCCAGCGATATATTTCCTAAATTTGCCACAATAATACTTGCGATATTAGGAATAGGTTTTTTGTATGATGCGAATAAACTGCGTAGGGTAAGTAGAACTGATCCTGTAGAATATTCGACAATGGACGAAAAAAACGCAGAAAAGATGGATTGGGCCAGTTTTTTTATGTCAACCGGTGTTCTGCTGGTTTATACCTTGAGTTTGTATTTGCTTGGTTTCATTATCAGTACTATGTTGTTTTTGGTTTTAACCATGTGGAGGTTCGGAGTAGGTCCTGTTTGGAAGTGTTCGATTATTGCAGCGACAATGGTCTTGATATTTGGTATGCTCTTCCAGTCTTTTATGTTGATACGCTTACCGCAGGGTCTTCTGGTTAGGATGTTGATGAGGTTATTCTGATAGTTAATGTAGGCATTCCACTCTATGTAAATTTTTTAGAATCTTGAAATGAAAGAGGGTGTGTTGCTTTTGGAAAACCTGGCTAGTGCGATTGAAAGTTTTTTTCTACTGGAGCATATAATAGGTCTGCTTGTTGGCCTGATAATAGGCATTGTAATAGGAGCAATACCAGGGTTAGGGCCGACAGTGGTTATTGCGCTTGTCATGCCCTTGTTAATCAAATTTGACAAAATATTAGCACTAATTATTATGATAGGCATATATGTTGGTGGTATATATGGCGGTTCTTTGTCGGCAATATGGATCAATACACCCGGAACACCGGCCGGCGCAGTGACAGCTTTGGAAGGATACAAGCTGCGCCAAAAGGGATTCCCGGTAAAAGCTTTGCAGTGTGCTCTTTGGGCTTCCGTGTTTGGGCATTATTTTGCCAGTATAATTCTTTACTTAGCTTGTGAACCTTTAGCCAGGTTGAGTTTAAAATTTAATTCTCCAGAGCAATTTGCATTAATACTTTGCGCATTGACAGTTATATCAGTGCTTTCTGCAAAAGAAAAGAAAAAGGGACTGGCTGCAGCCGCCATAGGTTTCATTATTAGTCTGACAGGTACAGATCCAATTACTGGTTATTTGCGGATGTGTTTTGGTTCGTATCATATGAGAGACGGTATAGAATTGTTTGCACTGCTGATTGGTATCTTTGCCGTGTCAGAAACGATAAAACAATTACAGTTGCTTTTCAAACAGGATATCAAAGATGTAAAAATTGACTATAGGCGAGATCCTAAAGACAGATTATCCCTTAGATATTTCTTTGGAAAATGGAAGGTTCTAATACGCTCTTCTTTGATCGGGACCGGGATCGGTGCATTGCCAGGGATCGGACCGGTTACTGCATCTTTTGTTTCCTATGGCTTTGCAAAGAAAAATTCTAAGGAACAAGAAAAATACGGTAATGGAAGTGAAGAAGCAATAATTGCAGCAGAAGCGGCCAATAATGCGGTGTGTAGCGGAGCGCTGATACCGATGCTTTCTTTGGGGATACCGGGTGATGCAACTACTGCGGTGTTACTGGGAGCTATGGTATTATTCGGGTTGGCGCCTGGTCCAATGCTCTTTATAAGCCATGGACCTATAGTGCGGGTACTATTTGTTACTATTTTTGTCTGCGGGGTCTTATTACTGCTTTTAGGTCCCGGGATTATAAGGCTTTCAGTATTTATTGCATATGTTAAGTCGACAATTCTCTGGCCTTGCATTTCAGTATTGTGCATTCTCGGTGTGTACTCAACCAATAGCAGTATGTTTGATGTGTTTGTTATGCTGTTGTTTGGCTTGTTGGGATATGCTATGGAACGATATGGGTTTTACGCATCACCCTTATTGATTGCTTTTATTCTGGCTAAACAGATGGAAATCAGCCTTAGACGTGCTTTGTTGATTTCTAATAATAGTATAGGAGCACTGTTCAACCGGCCACTTTTTTCCGTAATCATAGGCATTGCGGTTCTGATGTTAATGGCTCCAGTAATACTGGATAAGATTAAAGCAGCTAATAAAAAGAAAGAGAGTATAGGTTAGTCGTGTATATTATCGTTAGTTATTGTATGTTAGAGGCAACAGAAAATAGCCTCTTAACATAGATGTCGGAACCAGTTTAGTTCTGACAAAAAAAGAATTGGAGGGAATAAAATGAAACCCAAAAGCTTATTTTTACTAATCATGCTTTCTGTAATACTAATCTTCACATTAGCGGCTTGTGGAACTGGTACAACCGAGCAAGATGAATCGCCACAGTCTGCAGAGGGGAGCCCGGAAGAAACTGAGTATGCCAAATGGCCTGAGGGGAATATTGAGTGGTTTATTCCTTATGATGCAGGTGGTAATGCAGACATGCAATGCCGTATTTTGGCTTCTGCAATGGGTGAAATACTAGGCACTACGATTATACCGGTTAATATGCCTGGCGGTGCCGGCGTTGTATGTGCCGAACATGTTGTAAGAAGCGACCCCGATGGCTATAGTATCACTATGGGTAACATTGCTATGAACGGTACTCAATTGAACATGGACAGTTCTCTAAGCTATGGTTTTGATGATTTCACTTACATTTGCAACTTTGTTACTCAGAATATACTGTTCGTGGTTCCTGCGGATTCTCCAATCAAGGATTTCGATGACTTTATTGACAGATTGAAGGCTGAACCGGGCAAATATACCTATGGTACAACAGGGACCGGTGTTACATCGCATATGGCTATGGAACTCTTGTCATATGCAGCAGGAGTAGAGGCAGTAATGATTCCATACGGATCCGGGGCTGAGATTAACGCAGCTTTACTTGGAGGAGAGCTTGATTTCGCTGCCCATTTCCCCGGCTCTGCGACTCCGTTGCTTGAAAGTGGCGATCTGAGATGTCTTGCAGTCAGTTCGGTTGAAAGAACCGATCAATTTCCGGACTATCCTGCGTTAGGGGAGCTTGGGTTCGGGGAGGATGCCGTTTTTGCATCATACCATGCGATTGCTGGTCCTGCCGGCATACCGGATGAGATAGTAAATAAGATTGCCGATGCATGCGAGCAGGCATTGCAGCTTGAAGAAGTCCAAGAGCAGTTTACAAATATGGGAGTAGTGATAACATATAAAGAACCGAAAGAATTTAAACAATATGCTAGCAATATGTATGATGCAATAGCTGTGATTGTGGAAGAAAAAGATCTTAAAGTACAGTAATTTCCTGAACAGTTTATAAGCAACAGAATAGTTACAAGAAATATATATCGCTCAAACAGACAGGTTTACTAATAGAAACGGGGCAATACTCATGCTGCCAAAGCCGAAGCTTACCAAACTTATAAGAGTATTGCCCTTTAAAAAGGCAGCACATCTTTATCAATAATCCGGTGATGGATATCCATGTGTTCATTATAATCACAGTCGGGTTATGAAATCCTGTATGTGACAGATAAATATGGATTGTTTCGTTTGCACTTATAACTAAATAGTTATAAAGATAAGTTGTGAAGGATGAATAATTATTATGAAAATAATTGATGTTGACAAAAATATTCTGCTGGCAGCCGTCTACGGTGGAGCAGTGTTAGGATGTGGCGGCGGCGGGAAAATTCAGGATGGATTAGTCCGGGGAGAATTGGCACTGTCCAGAGGCAAAGTTAAGATTGTTTCCCTGGACTATTTAGAACCGGATGATTTAATCATAACAGCATCTTCAGTGGGTTCCCCTAAATCTCCGGATAGATATATTGAGCATGATTATTATGTAAGAGCAGCTGAGATGTTTATAAGACGGCATAAAGGGCCTGTGAAAGGTATTATAAGCAGTGAAAACGGCGCTGCTGCAAGTGTGAATGGATGGCTGCAGGCTGCTTCTCTAGGCCTATTTGTGGTGGATGCTCCTTGCAACGGGCATGCTCATCCAACTGGCTGTATGGGCTCAATGGGTCTGCATAAACTTGATGGTTATCTGGCCTGTGAAGCTGTTGTAGGGGGCAACAGAAAACAGGGCAAATACTTCGAGTATTATTCAGAAGGCAATATTTCATCTACCAGTGCTTTGTCACGCAATGCTGCATCCATAGCAGGCGGTGTAGTGGCAGTAGCGCGCAACCCCGTTACATTATCATATGCAAGCAAAAATGCAGCAGTTGGCGGATTGAGTTATGCTATTGAAATTGGCAAAGTAATGCTAGCACAGGAAGGTCAAGCCCAAAAGATGATATCTTCAATTTGTGATTATATGCGCGGAGAAATCATAGTAAAAGGTGAGGTCAATGAAGTTGTTGTGCAGACTGAGAATGCATTAGACATTGGAAGACTGACTGTTCAGGATAATAAACACAGTTACCATATATCTTTCCTAAATGAATATATGAGCATAGATTTTTTAGGAAAGCGTTTAGCTACTTTTCCCGATATGATTGCACTACTCAATATAGAAACCGGGTTGCCGGTTTGTTCGGCCGATTTAAGAGATGGCTTGAAGGTTGCTGTATTGGTAGTAAAGAAAGAAAGCATGCAGCTGGGTTCAGGGATGTACTTCCCTGATCTATATATACCTTTGGAAAAGCAGCTTGGCATAGGATTGCGGAAATATATTTTTTAAGGGGTGGTTATTTGGTGCATATAAATGTATTGGGCATAGTTGCAAGCAACAGGAAGGGGAACAGTGAGTATCTTTTGCGAAAAGCACTTGAAGTAACAGAAAAAATACCCTTTGATACGAAGATTGAGATACTCTCCTTCCGTGGCAAGAAAGTTCAGCCTTGTATAAGTTGCTTTAAATGCAGGGAGATGAATGGAGAGTGCATCCTGAAAGATGATTTTGAACACATTCGACAAAAATACTTATCTGCAGATGTTGTCATTTATTCTGTGCCGCTATTTAACCTTTCTATTCCCGGGCAGTTAAAATGCTTTATCGACCGTTTGGGACAGACAATGACAGGCTATTATGGAATACGTTCTACAAGGCCGCTTAAGATTACGGGGAATCTAATACAGGGAGCACATCTATATGGTGGCCAGGAAATAGCGTTGATGAATTTGACAATGCACGAGTTGCTTGCTAAATGTATTCCTGTAGCGGGTGACGGCTGGGAGTCTTATGTTGGTGCAGGTGGTTGGACAGGTGCCAATACCAAACAAGATGCTCTGCAGGGATTGGTTGAGGCTGGAGATCGGGACGCGTTAATTACCTTAAAAGCTGCACGTTCTGTTGTGAAACGTGCTGTAGAACTGGCGGCAATTATTCAGACCGGGGGCTGGCAGTTGAGGGAAGAGTTGGGCAGTGATGAAAAATATACTCCCTTTTACCAGCGCCTGTATAGCAAAATGCCATGAGTACATTGTATTGGCATATAGATATTATGTTGTTTGAATATAGTAAGAACTCATGTAGTATATGGGCCTGTTAATTAGGAACAAGGCAAATACTGTTTGGATAAGGAGGTAACTAATTGATAAGTCAGACTATAGCAGCTTATGATCTGCTTGATAATGCTATGGTAACCGGTGAGACGGTTAAAGAAGCTCTAATTGACCTTGGTGAGCAGAATATAAGCGTGGAAACTATTAAGGGTAAGACTAGGAGTACAGATTTTATTAGAATTCTTGTACCTGGTTCAGAAGGAAAAAGATCAGGTGGCAAAGCACCTACGTTGGGTATAATAGGGCGTTTAGGAGGGATTGGGATTCGGCCTAGACTTCCTGGCCTGGTTTCAGACAGTGAAGGTGCAATTGTATCTGTTACATGTGCTATGAAACTGGCTGATATGATCCGAAAGGGTGACCGGTTGACGGGAGACGTTATTATTTCAACACATTTTTGTTCAAATGCAAGCACAAAGCTGAACAATGGTGTTGAGTTTATGGAGGCTCCTTTGGATTCTTGCACTATGTCTTTGGTGGAAAGAATAACCGAGGCGGATGCAGTAGTATCGATTGACACTACAAAAGGGAATAGAATAATTAACCATCTAGGATTTGCAATAACTCCTACAGTGAAGGAAGGTTATATTCTGCCGGTAAGCAAAGACCTTGTAACAATTATGCAGGTGGTCACCGGCAAACCGGCTGTTGTAATGCCGATAAGTATTCCGGATATTACACCGTACGGTAACGGATTACCACATATAAACAGCATAATGCAACCTGCAACCGTTACTGATGCTCCAGTTGCAGGGGTAGCTATTACTACTGAGGAAGTCGTTCCGGGGTCAGCAACAGGAAGCACACATATAGTAGAGTTAGAAAAAGCAGCACGTTTTGTTATTGAGGTAGCAAAGCTATTTGGTAAGGAAGAAATAGAGTTTTATGACAGTAATGAATATTCAGTTCTTCTGAAGCTTTATGGCTCAATGAAAAGGTTTCAGACAAAATAATGAGATGTTGTTGATTTTATATTAATATTTTTTTCTGATTTAAGGGGTTGTTCCCTGACATGTTGTTAAAGTGTTTGAGTTAAACATGTTTTTGCAGACAAACATAGATTATTTGAATTACATGGGTAATTGAGGTATAATATGGTGTTGTATACAGCCTTTAGGTATTTACACTTATACTGTGAATGTTATATCAAACTATAGCAAGAGATGATGCTTCTTTAAGTATTGGTAAGCGTTATATATATGGAGATATCAATAGGAGATGAATAAGTGAAGGGAAAAGTAATAATTGACCAAAATATAGTAGAAGCGGCCATCACTGGCGGAGCTGTTCTAGCCGGAGGCGAAGGTGGAAGTATTGAGTATGGTCGTCGATTGGGAAATTTAGCAGTCCAGTTAGGGAAGCCCTATCTGATCGATATCGATAATTTGTCGGAAAATGCAAGGCTTATAGGAGTATCTGTGGTAGGTGCTTCCGCTCCGAAAGAAAGATATCTTGAACCTATATACCATGTAAGAGCAATAGAAAAGTTTATAAGCTATACCGGTTTGAAAATTAACGCTATAATTACTAATGCCAGTGGAGGCACTTCTACGGTAAATGGCTGGTTACAATCAGTCGTTTTAGGCATACCCGTTGTCGATGCGACTTGTAATGGCCGTAACTCTCCAACCTCTATTCCTGGATCTATGGGGTTACATAGGCAGGCAGAATATGATTCTATTCAGGTTGGAGTGGGTGGAAATCCAGAAACCGGATCATTCATTGAGGTTTTTACAAGAGGGAGTCTATTTAAAACAACAAATGTAATCCGACAGGCTGCAATCGAAGCAGGTGGTGCAGTTGCAGTTGCACGTAATCCGGTATCGGCATCATATGCAAAAAAAAATGCTGCAATTGGCGGAGTAAGCAAGGCCATCGATATTGGCAAAAAAGTATTGGCATGTAATGGGAAATGCATGGAAGTTGTGGACTGTATTTGCAGTTTTCTAAAGGGAAATGTTGTAGCTAAAGGCAGAGTAAACAAGTTTAACCTGAATACAACAGGTTGTTTTGACTATGGGTTAGTAACTGTCGGTCAAAAAAACGAAAGGTGTACAATAGGTTTTTTGAACCAATATATGTATTTGGAGAAGAACGGGAAACGAATTGCACAGTTTCCTGACTTGATTATAATTATCTCCCAGGAAAATGGTTTACCTATTGGAAGTAGCCAATTGAGAGAAGGTCAGGTAGTCTTTGTTATAGTCATACCCAAGGAACATTTGATACTAGGTACTGAGATAGATACAGAATTACTTTTTAGCCAAATTAATGAACTAAATGTGGTTAATAACAGTATCGCCTTTATTGAAAGCTAATTGTGTAATTAGGAGAGATGTATATGTTATTCCCACTTAACGAAAAAGAGAATGGGGTTTTTTCTGTGCCGACCGATTTGGTAGACATTCATCTTAATAAAATAAGGTCCCTGGCAGAACTAAAAGTAACACTTTTTATAATCAAACATACATCCGGTGACATTAATAAATTCAAGCGAATTAGTATTAATGACTTTATTAATGGCATATGCGATGATGAAGGTAATCTGATTGGTAAAGGAGTCGGACTGGCACGTCAGCATATAATAAAAGCAATAAAGATGGCTGAACAGCGTGGGACCATACTTGTTCACAAGGAAAGGCCAAAAGAAAAGTGGTATTGTATCAATACCCCTGAGAACAGGAAAATGATAAGAGCTTTAAAGAATAAGGAGATAAGTCTGAATGAACTGATAGAGAGCCAAAAGGGAATAAGCAATATATTCAATAACAAATAGCTCTAAACGCAATTTCCTTTAGGTTCCATTAACATGTAAAGCTAAATGGAATTACTCTTGATGGTGGGGCTGAATATGAAAGTGGAGATACGGATGTGGCTGGCAGTATATTGCTCTTTTTGAAGAGGAGGTAATAATGTTGAAAAAACCTTGGGAAGGGTGCAATTGGATAAAAGTAAAAGTTCTTGAGGTAAAAGGCGTATGTGGTGCAGGTCATAAAGAAGGAGAGGAGTGGATTGTTCAAAGGTTTACGCCTGCTGATTTTTGTGGCTCTGCTTACTGTTCGATTTATCCTGACCTTAGGGCGCTTGCCTTTGGAGGAAAGATACCTTGGGAAAAGAATGGTCAGGTTAAGGTAGGCTGTTCTGATTGTACAAATACAGTAATATTTGGACTTGAAAGACTATCAGAATAATTGAGCAACTGTTGCGGTGGTAATGCGATTTCAAAATCATACCACCGGTATCCTGCTCCAAAAAGAGGAAGAGCCTTGAAATAAAGGTTATTGGGCAAAGGGATACTAAACTCTTATAAATAACCTATAAGAAGCGGGGGAAGCAAATGGAGGAAGAGTTAAACCTAGCAGAGGACCTTTTAACGTTTATTCATAAAAGTCCCACAGCATTTCATGCTGTTGAAAATGCAAAGGATATATTGAATAAGTATAATTTTATCGAGATTAAAGAAAGAGAAAATTGGACAATTGAAAAAGGCGGCAAGTATTTTATGGCAAGGAACGGTTCTGCCCTAGCCGCTTTTATTGTGGGCACAGGTGCAGTTGAACAGGAAGGCTTTCGAATAATCTGCGCTCATACCGATTCGCCGTCATTTAGGATAAAACCCAAAGCAGAGATGATAGCAGAGGAGCATTATGTCAAGCTTAATACTGAAACCTACGGACAGCCGATATTGAGCACATGGATGGATAGGCCACTTTCTGTAGCAGGAAGAGTGGTAATAAAAGGTGGTAAACTACTTTTGCCCATTATCCGGTTGGTTAATATAAGAAAACCTTTTCTGGTAATACCTAGTCTTGCAATCCACATGAACAGAGAAGTAAATTCAGGAGTGGAGTTTAACAAGCAGAAGGATATGCTGCCGCTGATGGCTACTGTTAATGAAAAGCTTGAAAAGGGAGATTACCTGTTAAACGTAATTGCGGAGGAAATGGAAATCATTCCTTCGGAAATAATAGATTTTGATCTGTTTCTTTATGAAGCGGAAAAGGGTGTGGTTATGGGATTGGATGACGAATTTATACTATCCCCAAGACTTGATGACCTTGCCATGGTACATGCAGGGATAACAGCCCTCAGCAAGGTGACCAGTTGTCAAAATACTTGCGTGATGGTATGCTTCGATAACGAAGAGGTGGGAAGCATTTCAAAACAAGGGGCAAATTCTCAACTGCTTTCGAGCATTTTGGAAAGGATAGCTTTGTCGATGGCAGATAACAAGGAAGATTTTTTCACGGCCATTCCCAGGTCTTTTATGATATCTGCGGATTTGGCTCATGCTGTTCATCCTAACAAGGGAGAAAGATGCGATCCTCAGAATAGGCCTCTCATCAATAAAGGACCCGTTATAAAAGTAAGCTCCAACTTGAGATACACTACAGACAGCGTTTCATCTTCGGTATATGCACAAATTTGTGCGAACGCCAATATACCGTACCAATTTTTTGTTAACCGTTCCGATGAAAGGGGGGGCAGCACTATAGGTCCCATACTATCTTCTCATCTAGGCATTAAATGTGTGGATATCGGCACCCCGATTTTGGCCATGCATTCCGCCAGGGAATTGGGAGGAGTTTTGGACCATTCATATGTGCTTAAGAGTTTTGAGGAGTTTTATAAATATGAATAATTCAAATGTGGACTATAGAAGCCCTTAGCTCAGCTGGATAGAGTCGCTGACTTCGAATCAGTTGGTCGGGGGTTCGAATCCCTCAGGGCGCACCATAAACCCAGATATATCAATGCTTTGCGGCGTTGGTATATCTTTTTTTATGGACATTTTTTATGGTATTACCAAATTCCTACCGGATTTCTACAAATTTTTTGCAGGAGAACTTCGCACAGATAGCTAATATTATTTAAGCTGATATTAATAATAATGGAAGTAAATGGAACTGACTGTGTCTGACATCTACGCTTGTCTGGCTGCTGTAGCTGTGCACATGACAACTGTAATCATTCTCAGACAGACCGGCTTTCCACCTGGTCGCAGGCTAAAGGTAAGTTTTTAGATAAATTCGTAAAGGGGATGAGCAGATGAAGCATACATACATTTTTGAAGAAGGAAACTGGAAAGCTGCAGGACTTTATTATGATCATGAGGGTAATGAAATTGGTGTTTATGGAGAAACCACAATCAACCATTTGCAGGATGAATGGGTCTTGGATGGATTTATGGAATTGAAAATAGAAAACCCTGTTAGGATATTTAATAAATATTCAATAATACCAATGTCAGATAAAAAGGATCATACAAAATGGACATCGGAAAATCCGGCATTAGGGAAACTGATCGGAAAATTCATGATTATAGGGGATACCATTTTGTCTTCTTATATCTCTGAAAACGGTATATATTCCGGTACCGAAAGCTTGTTTGGAATCAATGAAAACAAGTATTTAAACAGGGGTTTCGCTTTCAATGGGGAAAACAAGCTTTCATCGTGGGAGGTTACATTAGAACGGTTTTAAGTATCATTAATCCTCATACTGCAGCTTTTTCAAGTTCAGGCAAAGGATAATAACCGCCAGCCAGCAATTTTAAAAAATACTGCCAGATTAGCTCTTGAATGATACACAAGTCAGGACTAATCTGGCAGTATAATAATAAGTTAATATAAAATGTTGGTTTATTGTAAGGTTAATCGTTCTCCACTTCAAAGGATATTGTCTGCATGTGTTTATCAGAATCGGGATAGCTGACGGTGAATTCGTATGAACCCGCCTGTACCCCTTCAGTGGCCTCTACAGTGATTGTCGCCGTGCCGGAGCTTACAGGACTTGCAGTTATGCCAAGGCCTGCGGGTTCACCTACAAGCGCAACCAATAGGTTTGCCTCATCAGGCAGGTTGGAGGTGACCTGGAAGGTGATAGTACCTTGCTGATCCTCAGACAGGGTACCGGTTTGTTCATCGATTGCAATGGCGATGATCACTATATTGCCTTCCCCGTCTATAAACCATGAGGCATGGTCGCGGCCGCCTTCTCCATCAAAGGTTTTTCCAGTGAATAACCCTTCAGGGCCCTCCATGTCCTTATTGGCATAGTTGCCCGACAAACTGCCTCCCCATTTGTATCCGAGTATCCTGTTAAAGGTTGAGGGGCTTACGGCTTCGCTTATTAAAGCAGAGTTTAATGCATAGCTGTTATTAATACTGCTATACGATCCTTGATAACCAACCAAGCCGCCTACAAAACCATTTCCTGTAACGTTTCCAATGGCGTAACTGTCATTGATAGTGCTATCTTTAGTGTCATCTCCATTATGCGAACCAACCAAACCGCCTACGTTTGAGGTTCCTGTAACATCCCCGGAGGCATAACAGTCAACAACGGTTCCAAGTAAGGCTTCACCGATAAGGCCGCCTACATTCTGCTTGCCGGTTACCGGGGAAGAAGAAAAGCTATCGGTAATCGGGCCTCCGGATGTTCTTCCTATCAACCCTCCGACATTGTCGTTCCCTGAAGCGGAAACAGTTCCTGACGCATAGCACCGTTCTATTTTACCACCTTCGTGTTGGCCGACAAGGCCGCCTATCATACCGGAGCTTCCTGTACCGTTAACATTACCGGTAGCAAAACTATCGGAAATGCTGGAAAAATTATGTGTTATTCCAACTAGGCCGCCAACGCAAAAAGCACCACTTACAGTTGCATCCGACTGGCTTTCTGTTACACTTGCGGTCAGACCTGTCATGTGACCAATTAACCCGCCAACCTCTTCTGTTCCTGCCACCGTACCCGAAACCGAACAATTAATCACCTCGCCTTGACTAAGGCCTACCAAAATCCCGGTAAACTTGTTGGTACTGGTAATATCAGCGCCTTCAATACTTACATTTTTTATAATTGCATAAGGACGTACATCTTTAAACAGTCCAGTGTTAGTATAAGTTGTATTGATCATCATATTGGATATGGTCTTTCCGGCTCCGTCGTAGGAACCCTGAAATCCGGAAGGATGGTCTAGAGGGGTCCAGCCTTTACCGGTGTTCCATGGGTCTTCGTCCAAGTCAATGTCTTCTACTTGAATAAAGTGCATATTCATATGCCCCCTTACGTTATCCAACTGCTGGGCTGTTGCTACCCTGTACGGCCTTTCCGTTGTTCCAAGCCCCCCTTGAAAATCAGCGCTGCCAGATATCAGTACTGTTACCGTCCATTCCTTTGTTGTGCCATCTTCTGCAGTAACTACATAAGTTACAGGTGAATCAAAGTTATTGACTGTTGTAACACTTTCCTGATCAGCTTCACCCACCTTTATTGACCGGATATTTGCTGATGTGGTAAATTCCGCCGTTAAGCTTGTTACATCGGTTTCGTGTACCACCTCAATCTCAATTGTGCCTGCATTACTGTCTATTATTGCCTCATATGCTTCCTCATCAAAGCTAAATGTTAGTATTTCGGCTTCATCGCTAAGGTCAGGGATGTCTGCATAAGGTATATTTTCGTCACCCTGCCACCTAAAATATGGATAACTTTCTCCCGGTTTGATATCCCATGAATAAACGAAGTCCCAGTCTGTGTATATGGTAACACTGTTCACCGATTTAATCATTTGAGCCGTTTGGTATCCTGTGCCTGCTGCGGATGCGGTCTGTTCGGACATTTGGGTATCCCAGTAACAGTTTTCCACCGACCCGCTATTACATTCTCCTACCAGGCCTCCAATTTCACTTGCCTCACCGGTACCGGTTACCTTTCCAGTACTGTAACTGTTTGTAATGCCGGTTGCGTTACGTCCAACCAGTCCGCCTACTTTGAACGGGCCTGTCACAGATGCAGTGCTGTAACAGTTTTCAATTTCTCCCCAACTATAACCGATTAACCCGCCGGTTCCGCCGTTACTGGTTGCTGTACCGCTAACGCTGCCTGAGCTAAAGCTTTCTCTTACTGTGCTGTTGTTACTGCCGACCAGTCCTCCAACCCAGTATGTGCCTGATACTGTTGCTCGGGAGGAGCTCTTTTCTATTATCCCGTTGTTATTATCTCCCGCCAGTCCTCCCGTGTAGCTCCCGGCATTCACCGTAACGTTTTCCTCAACGTGGCAGTTGCTTATAAATCCGGTTTCCAGGTCATATGATTCTGTTTCCTCGGAATAGTGCGGTAAGTTGGATCCTGCCAGGCCACCCACCTGTGCTGTTCCTTCAACAATGATACTGTTTAATACTATATCCTGCAAAACCCCACGATTTTCGCCAACCAGGCCCCCTGTAGCATAGTCCTGGCCCGTTACAGTTCCTTCAACCTGCGAATCGGAAATTATACCTTTGGAGTTGTATCCCGCCAGTCCACCCACAGACCTGCTACCCTTGACATCCACATTTAATAAATTAATATTCTTAACCTCTGCATCTTCCATATACCCAAACAGCCCTATATTATCGGAAGAACTGTTTATAAAAAGGTTACTAATATCCATACCATTACCGTCATATGTTCCGTTAAAAGCAGAATCGCTGTTACCGATTGGTTCCCAGCCTTCGCCTTCATTCCAGGGTGCCACATCCAAATCTATATCAGCAACCTGAATATACCGCTTATCAAGCCCGCCTTTACTTTCTGCACTATATCCTGTATCTCCGCCAAAGGTGTGTTCATCAGCCACACCTCTTACAGCATCCAAGTCTTCCGGGGTGGCCACCGGAATCCAGCCCTCAGCAATTAGGACGGCAATAGAATCCGATGATGGCGGCTGACTTGATGAACCGCCTGACCTCCTTGACGGTGTTGGCTGCATATTCTCCGGAAGATTGACCTCGTATTCCGAATCCTTTGCACCATCTCCTACAGCTTCAACTATCCGTCCTTCATTCATGACATATGTTGACGTGTTAACCGTCATCTTTTCAATCACAGTATCTTTGGATGTGCTTATTGCCACATCTTCCGCCTGCTTATCTATCTTAATTTCCTTGATGGCAGTTTCTCCCTGGACTGTCAGGGTAATGCCTCCGGTTTTTACATCTATTCGGTCAAAGGTTCCTTCAAGGATTATTTCGGTGTCTTCAGTTTCCTCTGCCACCACCACCGAGGCGCCTTTGTCATGGACCATTACTATACGCAGCTTGCCGCCTGTTTTTTGTATGATTATGTTTTTATAATCCCCGCCGTTTATATAGATGCTGTCCGGGCCGCCGCCGCGGATGTAGGTGTCCCCTTCCACCGTTACGTTATTAAGGGTAACTTCCCCGTCGCCTACTTCTTCGGCTATAGTCAGGTCGCCGTCAATTATAACATTTTGTAAGGCTATACCGTCTGCCCTTATCTCTACGTTCCCGTCAAAGCTCTGTGTTCCCTCCTCCGGGCCGTACACGCCCGCCTTGTCAATTATCCAGTTATCATGATTTAGCGCCCTGTCCAGCACTGCCAAGGCCTCCGCCCTGGTTATCGGGTTTAACGGTCTGAAGCTGCCGTCGGGATATCCACCCATATACCCTGCCTGTGCTGCCGCACCAACTTCTCCCATGCTCCAGTCTGCAATGTCTTCAAAATCGCTGAAACCGTCGGCATAACCGGGGTTTACAGCAAGACCTTTGATTTTTGATATAATAACAGCCGCTTCCTGTCTGGATATCGGGTTATCGGGTTTCATGGTCCCATCAGGATAACCGCCTATGTAGCCTGCAGCCTTGGCTCTTTTTACCTCTCCTGCAAACCAGTCACTCTCCGAGACATCGCTGTAGTCAATGGTTTCTTCTTCGGCGAACCCGAAGGCTCTGTTTGTTAAGGCCATAAATTCCGTCCTGGTAATGGAGTTATCCGGCCTGAAGGTCCCATCCGGATAGCCTGCGGCTAATCCCTTTTCCATCCATTCATAAATAATTTCCCCCGCCCAGTGGCCAGCCACATCGTCTGCCTGGAATGCCAGTGCACCCGTAGACGCATTTATAAGCAGCATTAAAACCAGGGCAATGCTCAGCATACTTTTTATTGATTTATTTTTCATATTAACCTCCTTTATTTCCAATTACTTCTTTATCCCATCAAATCCCCAACCAAAGCAGTACTATTATTGTCAGCAGGATAGCCGAGACAACAAACAAGAAAATCTTCATGGTCTCACGGTCCATAAGCAAAACACCACCTTGTTGATACTGGCAGATTATCGCTTGTCCCCCCTTTCTACACCATGCATAATAAACCGGATATGGAAACATCATATTTTAAATACACAAAAAAAACATCCCACTTTTAGGGGGATATTGGTGAAGATAGCTTATTTCCAGTTCTATTGATTCGGTTTTTCCTTCCTGGCGGCCAGGTGCAGCAGTTCTTTTTTCCTGGTAACACCAAATTTGCCACAGATGTTCCTAAGATGGGTTTTTACCGTATGCTCACTTATGAAAAGCTGCCGGGCCATGTCTTTGTTTGTCATACCCTGCAGGGTAAGGACAACAACCTGGTTTTCTCTCTCGGTCAGAGACTTACCCGGCTGCAGGTATTGCATCAATATGTCATAGGGGCTTTTTTCAGGCAGCCCTTCCCGCGGGCTTTCATTTTCGCCTACCAGGGCAAAATTTTTGTCAATAGACCTGTTTAACCAGGGTATGACAATAACCGCCAGGAAAATGCTGGTGGCAGAAAGCAGTGCAGTGACAAGGTATTGGGTCTCACCGGTATTAAGCAGCCCCATTGCAATAATATCACCGCACAGGATGCTGGCTGTATTGGCAGCTATGGCTGCACCAAAAATCTGAAAGGGTGCCCCGAATATGAAGGCCAGACTGCCCAGGGTGGTCCAAACGAAAATATCAAGGAATGCGAAGGATGATTCCATAAGGCCGATGGTCATCATATATCCGGAAGTGTGCTGGCTTAACAGGGCAAAAGAAATAAATGCCAGCCCTAAAAAGGATACCCCCAGGTAGACCAAAAGAGGTCTGTTGATTGCTTTGCTGTATCGGCGTACAGCCACCAGCACCAAAATATAAATGATAAATGGGTAATAAACACCGAAGGGGGTATCAAAACTCAAAGTGGGCAGCATAATACGATACATGAAGCCGCCATTTAAATATATACTGAAAATAAACAGGGAAAAAATAATCAACAAAGGTTTTGGCAGCGTTAACCGGACAAAGGGGCTTAACATATTCTGCTTGAAGCCGGCGGATAATCTCAACAGGATAACCAGGGCAGCGGCCAGGGGTATACCCGTGGCGGCAAGGACTAACCTGCCAGGCAATACTGTAAGCAGGTAGTTGTAGGACAGCAGTATAAGATTGCCTATAATCATGACGGCTGCCATTATTTGAATACGTTCAACCGTTTGTCCCGACAGGGAAAAAATACAGCTCCATCCCAGGACAAAAAAGGATGAACTAATCCCCATTACAGCCATGCCCAAGGGCCATATCCAGTCTAAAGGCAGCAGCATTACCGAGTTTACCAGGAGAGTTACAGCAAGGCCTCCCAGCATTAGATGATACCACCGCCCGGCATTCTTCAGAAAAAAACACGCGAAAAGGAAGGTCAGAGCATGGGAACTGACAAAAATCATTACCAACGGAAATCCTTTAAAGCTCTCCGGCGGAGCCGCTGCAAACAGCACCGGACCGTAAAAGGGGAAAGACAATAACCATCCAAACAATAAGGAATTCGACCATATAATTAAATTATTAATTTTCCGGTTAGACATAGGCGTCACGCTTTCTTTTTAGGCACCGGCCTTTTTATTTCACCATCTGCGAAAAAGCTCCCGGGTACAGTTTAAGTATACATAATTATATATTAAATTTTCATGGGAATTCAACCTATTGTATCTTTTTCATCTGAACAGCCTTTTTTCTGTATCCTCTGTGCGGTGGGGGTAAGCGACAGGCCGCCCCTGCCGGTGCAGCGCAGCTCGGAGGGCAGCATAAGGCCCACCTTGTACATGGCGTCTATTGTTTCATCCAGCGGGATTACCTTGTCGAACCCTGCCAGTGCCAGTTCCGCCATCGCCAGGGCATTGCTGCCGGCCATTATGTTCTTTCCGAGGCAGGGTACTTCCACCCGGCTTGCCACCGGGTCGCAGGTTAAGCCGAAGACGTTCTGCAGCGCCATGGAAGCTGCATCCAGCGCCTGCTCCGCAGTGCCGCCCAAAAGCTGTACCACACCCGCCGCCGCCATACCCGACGCGGCGCCGCACTCCGCCTGGCATCCGCCCACTTCTCCCGAAAAGGTGCTGTGCTCGGCAATCAGTACGCCGACCATACCCGCCGCCAGCATTGCTTCAGTGACTTTACCGCCGGGCAAGTCAAGCGCCGCTGCGGCGCCTATCAGTGTGCCCGGTACCGTGCCGCAGGAGCCGGCGGTGGGAGCGGCAACGATTGTTTTCATCGAGCTTTTGGCTTCCATCATGAGGGTGATATGCCTGATTACCTCGTGCAGTACACTGCCGCCTGTCATGACAGGTGCCGAAAGCATGTGCGCCTGCCGTCCAAGTATCCGGCCGGGGTATTCCTTTTTCTCGGCAGCGGAATCCCTGATGGTTTTTTTAATAATGTTCACTATATCGGCCATTCTGCCTGGAACCGCCGCCTCGCTCAGACCGCTTCGCCTCGATTCGTAGCGGACTGCAATATCCGCCAACGAAAATTTTTCTTCTTTTGCAATGGCCAGTATTTCCCGGGCGGTATTGAAAAGGCCGGCATACTCCGTTTTGGACCTTACGGGCAGTACCGGTGTAAGGACTATTACATCCCGGACGGGAAAATTGTCTTTGATATCGCGAAGGAGGCCGGAAGGCATGACATCCTGGCCCCGACAGTCGATGAGGTATTCAATAGCATCGTTATGACCAACAAGCAGTGCATCATGGCAGCCGCTGCGGGCGTCTATGTAATCGCGGCATGCGGCAGCAGCATCCGCACTGCAGCTCCCGAAAAGCGGCACCGTTTCACAGAAACCGCCGTCTATTGAAACCGGGATGCCCTGAAGCCGCCTCAGTTCTATCATGCCGCCGCCGCAGGATATAAGCTCCGCCTTTATTTGGCGGTTTGAGGCGTCAACCGCTGTAACCCTGTAGATATTGGGATGATCCGCTTTATATTCACTTATACGAAATTCTATTTCAATACCGGCTTTCTCCGCTGCAGCCAGCGCATTGACTATGCGCGGGTCGTCGGTGTCGTATCCCAGAATACCGCCGGCAAGGCCAATATCCGTTCCCTGGCTGCGAAAAGTATCTGCCAGCGACTGCCCGGCGGCAAATTCAAAGGTTACCTTCCGCGGGTTTCCGCCTGCCATCTGCCTTATCAGCCTTCCGATGCGTACCGATGCCGCAGTGTGCGAACTGGACGGCCCTATCATAACCGGGCCGATTACATCATTGAAAATGCTTGCCGGCTGTTTCAAAAGTACCACCCCTTAATTATTTGCATTTAATTTAAGTATATATTCTGCTTTTTTATGCGGTATTCCTGCACGCGTACCCGGATGCAGTCTCTGCAGCTTTTTTTATTATCTTTTATTTGGGGAGGTTTTCGTATGAACTGTGAAAAATGCATGGCAGTTATCAGGGAGGATGACAGGGTAATGTCGCCTTCGTCCAGGATGCCCTATTTCCCGCTGGTTATAAAGAGGGCGTACGGCGCAGCGGTGGAGGATATTGACGGCAACCGGTTCATCGACCTCCTATCCAGTGCCGGTGCGCTTAATACCGGGCACTGTCATCCCAGGGTCGTAAGGGCGATAGAGGAACAGGTTAAAAGCTTCATACATTACACACCGGTCTAACACCTACCATGAGCCCCTTGTAAAGCTGGCAAAAATGCTGACAAAAATAACCCCCGGGGATTTCAAGAAAAGAGTGGCCTTCGGCCTGTCCGGCTCGGATGCCAACGACGGCATGATTAAGCTGGCAAGGTGTTATACCGGCAGAAGCAAGATAATCTCTTTCATACAGTTTGAGATTGCGCTAAAATACTATATGCCGGCGGAAGAGATTGCGGCGGTGATAATGGAGCCCATCGCCGGTGATGCGGGACTGGTGGTGCCGCCGCAGCGCTACATGAAAAGGCTGTATGAGATTTGCAAAGCCAACGACATACTGTTTGTCAGCGAAGAGGTGCAGCAGGGGTTCGGCAGGACCGGGAAATGGTTTGGCATTGACCTGGTTAAGGACAGGGATACAAACGAAAGGGACGGGGTGGCGGCGGCAAAAATCTGTTACAGGTGCTGGGAGAAGGGGGTTATATTAACCTTTTTTGCCAACAATGTACTGCGTGTTCAGCCGCCTCTTGTGATAACAAAGGATGATATGGACAGAGCCATTGATATAATTGATGAATCCATTCAGGACTATCTTTCGGGGGATATTTCCGATGAAGTGCTGGGTATAGCGAAGGGTTGGTAATTAAGCTGCGAAAGCCAGTCATCGGGTGCGAACGGTTATTATATTGAAAGGGAGTGAATATAAATGAATTTGATTCAGTCCAATGTGTTCAAAAAATATTTTCTGCCGGGAATCATACTGCAATCGGTTGTAATTGCCGGTGGATACGGTACCGGCCGTGAGCTTGTGGAATTTTTTCTGAACTACGGGCCTCTGGGCGGACTGCTGGGGACAGTGGTGTCCATGGTTGTATGGGCTGTAGTGTGTGCTGCAACCTTTGAATTCGCCAGGGTTTTCAAGGTGTTTGACTACAGGACCCTGTTCCAGAAACTGCTGGGCAGGGGATGGGTATTGTTTGAAATCTGCTACCTGATTCTGATGGCAATAGTTCTTGGGGTCATAGCAGCTGCTGCCGGCAGCATACTGAACGAGATATTTGGCATACATTTCTATTTCGGGGTTGTGGGCCTTTTGATAGGCGTGGGGCTGCTGGTGTTCAACGGCTCCAGGGCAATAGCCAAATTTCTGTCCTACTGGTCGTTCGTGCTTTACGGGGTTTACGCATTGTTCCTGATAATACTGTTTACCAGGTTTGGCGGCGTAATATCGGCCAACCTGGCCGCAGGAGAGATAAAGAGCGGTTTTGCACTGAACGGGTTCAAGTATGCATGGTACAATCTGGGCTGCGTGCCGGCGCTTCTGTTCAGCCTGACCACCCTTGAAAGCAGAAAGGAATCGGTAATATCCGGCATAATGGCCGCGGTTATTACAATAGCCCCTGCGGTACTGCTGCTGCTCGGTCTTATTTCATACTATCCGGAGGTCACGGCTGCAACGGTTCCCACAAACTTTATGCTGACCCAGATAGGTTCAAAGGCGCTGCTGATGATATTCCAGATAACGCTGTTCGGCACGCTGATTGAAACCGGGGCAGGGTTCATAAATGCCGTTGTCGGACGAATTGAATCGGTGTATAAGGAAAGGGGCAAAGCACTGCCCAAGTCGGTTAACCTGGGAACCACGCTGGGGCTTCTGATAATGGGCGTTATTATTGCGCAGTTCGGGCTGGTTGGCCTTATAGCGAAAGGCTATGGGACCATCACATGGGGCTTCTTCCTGTTTTATACGCTACCCATTGTTACGATAGGCCTTTGTATAATTTGCTATTGAAAAAGCAAAAACTATATGTTATTATATCTTTCGTGACCAAAACCTGACTTTTGCAGTAAAATTGAAGTTAAAGGCCACCGGACCCATTTACATAG
>CAZGUG010000010.1:41352-47829 GCA_964529035.1 uncultured Clostridium sp. | reverse complement strand
AACCAGCGGTAAATCTGTTCTATTAAAACCAGGCGCATCAGCTGGTGCGGGAAGGTCATGGCCGAAAAAGAAAGCTTCATGTCCACCCGCTCCAGCACCCCTTCCGAAAGCCCGTTCGAACCGCCTATAACAAAAATTATGCTGCTGCTTCCCCCAGTAACCAGCCTTTCTATATAGCCCGCCATATCCTCCGAGGACGCCTGCCTGCCGCCAATATCCAGCGCAATAATATGGTTCCCGGGTTTAACATGTTTTAAAATGTCCCGCCCTTCCCTGTTCTTTACTTCTTCAAGCCGCCGCCTGCTCAGGTTCTCGGGAGCCCTTTGGTCGGGAACCTCAACTATGTTCAGCCGACAGTAAGGGCCCAGCCTTTTCCGGTATTCCTTTATGCCTGATGCTATGTACTTCTCCTTAACCTTTCCCACCGCTATGATTGTAATGTTCACATCTTTTTCCTTTCTCCTGTTTTTATAACCGCACAGGTCACATGCCTGACGGGTTTACAGCACAGGCATTATACAAAAACCTACTTGAATTTAATTATATCATTAAATGATAAAATATTCGGGATGTGCACTGCAGATATGAGATTACCCTTTCAGAGCATTACTAAAAGTTTTCGGGTCTTGGGGCCAGTTCCACTTCTTTTTCGATAACTTCTCCGTCCCTTTTTATCTCAAGCCTTACGGGACCCGGCCCGTCAAGGGCAAATAATACGCTTCTCAGTTTAACCATGGTATTGAGGGCCTGCCCGTCCAGTTCCAGTATTATATCCCCTTCCCTTATTCCGGCGGCATCGGCCGGCGTATTGCGGTGTACCCTGATTACATAAATACCATTTTGTATGTCTATATCGGTGTTGTAGTAGCCTGCTATTTCCCTGTCGTACCCTTCTATTCCAAGATACATCGGCCTGAAGTATCCCTTTTCCACCACCTGTTTTATTATCGGCTTTGCAATGTTGATGGGAATTGCGAAGCCTATCCCCTCGGCGTCGGATGCCTTCGCCGAGTTGATACCGATAACCTGTCCCTCGGCATTCAAAAGCGGCCCTCCGCTGTTGCCGGGGTTTATTGATGCATCGGTTTGAATAAGGTCCTCCATGATGGCTTCCTGGATGCCCGAAGCTACCAGCAAAGACCTGTCCAGCGCACTTATCACGCCCGAAGTTACCGTTCTTTGAAACCTAAGGCCCAGGGGGCTTCCTATGGCTATCGCCACGTCCCCCACCTTCACCTGTTCGGAATCGCCCAGTTCGGCGTAGGGAAGATCGACGGCATCAACCTTTATCAATGCCAAATCCAGGGCAAAGTCCTGCCACAGCACCTCGGCTGTCATCTCCTGCCCGTTTTCAAAAAGTACGTTAATTTCCCTGGGATTTTTACCGACCACATGGTCATTGGTCAGAATATACCCGTCGGACTTTACTATAACCCCCGAGCCTACTCCCCGCTCCTCGACTGGGCTGAATATTTCGTCCCTCTTTATTTCGGTGGTTACAATGGACACCACCGCAGGGATGTTTTTCTCGGCCGCCGCCCGTACAATTCCCGGGCTTTCGCCCTCCGGGTATACAATTCTGGTAGGTTCCCGCGTGTCTTCCTGCCTTTGATATTGAATGGGCCTCTGCTGCACCCGGGCACTGTCGGATAAAGTTCCTCCCACGGCTCCGCCCACAGCCCCGGCTATTACTGCAACCATCAGGTAGGGATACAACCTGTCAATCCACGGCTTTGTCATCAATATACCTCCCGGTCGGTTATGTTATATACTCTACTTATTTTATCCCTGAAGGACAGGTCTATATTCATTTCCCTCCCCACATCTATTCCCTGCTGCATCAGTATACCCTTCACCGTTTCCAACGCCAGAAGGGGATAATTGTTTTCTCTGCTCAGGTGTCCCAGCAGCACCGCCTTTATGGGACTGCCCGCAAGTTTTATGAGAGCATCTCCCGCGTCCCCGTTTGAAAGATGGCCCTTCTCGCCTGCTATCCTCCTTTTTAAATGCCAGGGATAGGATCCCATCCTCAGCATTTCGGTATCATGATTTGACTCCAGCATTACAAAGCTGGAGCCCTTTAATTCCTGCTGCACCTCCGGAGTTACACAACCCAGGTCGTTTGCTATGGCTATTTTTATGCTTTCGGTACAAAAAGTAAACCCCACAGGGTCTGCCGCATCGTGGGAGATGGGATAGGGTTTAATCCCAAAATCGTCTATACAGAACTCCTTATTTGAATAAAACTCCCTGATGTTTTTCAGGGATACGTCTCCTATTCTGTCGGTCATAGCCCGCCAGGTAGGGGGGGTGGCATATACGGGTATGTTAAATCGCCGGCTTAAAACCCCTACTCCGCTGATGTGGTCAATGTGTTCATGGGTAACAAGTATGGCATCCACCGAACCGGGAGATGCCCCAATTTCCTTCATCAGCCTTTCGATTCTCCTGCCGCTCAACCCGGCATCCACCAGCATGGTTGTTTTCCCGGTTGACACAAACAGGCAGTTGCCGCTACTGCCACTGGATAGTGCACAAAACCGTATAGTCATATATACCCCCTGAAAACCACAATCGGTCTAAAACTTCACCCTTTTAATATCCACTCCAAGGGAAGCCAGTTTGCCCTGGATGTTCTCATAGCCCCGGTCTATGTGGAACAAATTATATATCTCGGTTTTTCCCTGGGCCATAAGTCCCGCAATCACCAGTGCCGCCCCCGCCCGAAGGTCGGTTGCGCTGATCCTGGCACCGCTTAATTCCTTTATTCCTTCAACAACTGCAACCCTGCCTTCAACCTTTATATCGGCTCCCATTCGCTTTAGCTCGTCCACATGCCTGAACCTGCCTTCCCAGATGCTTTCGGTAATCATGCTGGTACCCTTTGCCACAGTAAGCATTGAGGTTATGGGCTGCTGCAGGTCTGTCGGGAACCCCGGGTACGGAAGTGTCTTTATATCCACGTTCCTGGGCCTGTCGCTGCTTATTACCCTTACGAAGTCACCGTTAAACTGTACCCTGACCCCCATTTCAATCAGTTTTGCCGCGATGGAATCCAGGTGTTTTGGTATAACATTATTAACTGTCACGTTACCGCCCGGAATGGCCGCCGCAGCAATCATATACGTACCCGCCTCAATCTGGTCTGGTATAACCATGTATGAACTTCCATGAAGCCTGTCAACGCCCTTTATCCTTATGACATCCGTGCCCGCACCCTTTACTTCCGCTCCCATGGAGTTAAGGAAGTTGGCCACGTCCACCACATGGGGTTCCTTGGCCACGTTCTCAAGCACAGTGGTGCCCTCCGCCATGGTGGCGGCAATCATCAGGTTAATGGTGGCGCCTACGCTCACCACGTCCAGGAATATATCGCTTCCCACAAGCTTTTTGGCTTTAAGACTGATCCTTCCATGCTCTATTTCAACCTCCGCGCCCAAAGCCCTGAATCCCTTGATATGCTGGTCAATGGGTCTTAAGCCTATATCACAGCCGCCGGGATATGCCATCGACACCTCTTTGAACCGGGCAATCAGTGCCCCAAGCAGGTAGTAGGAAGCCCTCAGCTCCTTTACCTGGCCGTTGTCAATATGGGGATGGTCCAGTCCGGAAGAATCGATTTCCATGGTACCGGCTCCGCCCATCCGCACCCTGGCCCCCATCTGCTCAATGATTTCCTTTAAGACATATACATCCCTTATAAGGGGAAGATTTTCCAGAACACATATATCATTTGCAAGCAATGCTGCGGGTATTAATGCTACAGTTGCGTTTTTTGCTCCGCTTACCGTTACTTCGCCTATTAACGGTTTTCCGCCGTTTATTACAAACTTCTCCACCCTGTAGTAGCTCCCTTCTGATATATCTTTAAAGTACATTATACCACAAATATCACAATCACCCGATATAAATTAAGTTTCAACAAATAACAATATATTCCTTCAAAAAAAAAGAAGCCTTCGGTTAAAAAGGCCCTACCTGTCTATCTGTCCCGTTAATGCATTTACGTAATAAGCTTCCCCGTCAACCGATATCTTCCACGCCGGCAGCGCTTCCCCCTCCTTTGCGGTCTCCCAGTCGAAAAAATGCACAAGGCTGATGCTGTCAATCACAACCGGGGCATTGTCTGCAACTTCCCTTCTGCCGGCAACTGTTATTAGAGCATCCAGGGCATGCACAATCTTTGTCCTTTCAGAATGCATTTTCACCGGATCAAGCCACAGCATATGCATTGAATATACGCCCCCTGAGGTAATCTCCATTTCTACCATGCTGACCTCCAGCGGTTTGTTCTTGTACTGTTGTGCATAGGACAGGTAATACCCGTTCCCTATGGACTGGATGCTGTCCACTGTCATAGTATCCTTATATAGATTATACTCCTTAAGAAAATTCTCGCCAATCTTTACCGCCTCCTGTTCCGCAAGATCGTTCATCGGCATGTTCCTCAAATCCAGGTTGTTATAGAATATTTCCTTGTTGTTTTTTACTTCCAGTATTTTTCCGCCTTCCACAAATTTAACCGAATCGTCCCGTGGTGCCGGGTATGTATAGCTGTCACCAAAAACCGCACTGAACAGTTTGTCTGTATCTATTTCCATATATTCCACGGTGAGTATCCCGTCCACATATATATCCTTCGGAACCGAAGCATTCAGCTGAATACCCTTTTCCTGAAGTATCGCAACCACCTGGCTGATACTCTGGTCGCTTATACGCTCGCTGTGATACCCGTAATATTTGGTCTGCCACACATTATAGGCTAGAAAAATATTTGTTATTATAAAGGCTGTAATCAGTATTGTTTTAGCCCTGGCCCAGTCCATAGCCGTAACCCCCCGAAACTTATTCCACCAGTTGTCCTCTGTAGGCATCCACCAAAAATTCGCGCTCCTCTGTCTTTATATACCATGCTGGAAATATCTGGTAGTCTCTTACTTCTTCTATATCAATGCAGTATCCGAGATACATATCAAGAATATCGGGGGAAACCTTTGCGTCCCCGGGTCCTCTTATTATCCCGGCCACCACGTCAGCCGCCTCCACCGGATACAAAAGCGGCATTTGTACAATCCTTGCCCTTGTTATTTGATGAATGTTTCTGTAATACTTCACTACCCTGCCTTCAACCACGGTAACCTCCACGGCACTGGCCTCCAGAGCGCCTTTTCTGAAAAAGGGAAGGCCGTTATAGGCATAATTAAACTTAAACCGGTAACCCCGGTGGCTGTTCTCGGCCACCTCCAACATTTCTTCAAGAAAAAGCTGTTCCGGGATTCCTCCATGTTCCTCTATGAAACTTATAGCGGTATGTATGGCACTGATTATGTCGGTACTGCCGCTGTCTCCCCCGACATAGCTATAAGACAGGTATTCCAGGGAACCGCCGGAATTAATTCTAAGTAATGCGTTTTGTCCGTCGGTATAAATAATGGAACCGTTCATTTCGGTTATCTTTCTTACCATGGACATATCGCTGAAAAAATCGGAGGCGTACATGTCAACAAGCTGCTGGTCACTGACATCAATTTCCTTAACCGCAGTGCCGGCAGGCAGGCTGAAGGAACCCATCTCCAGGGGAACATAAAATTTATCGTTATCGCTATATCCGATTTCCCGGAGCGTCCAGTATTTTACCGGATCGTTTTCCTCAAGCTCCTTAACCAGTCGGTCAAGGCCGGTACCTGACGTCGACAGTACAGTTTTGAAAACGGCCTGGCTTTTGCCGTCGCATATGAATATTTCCCCGTCGGACCCGGGGGATATGATTACCGCCTTAATGCCGACAAAGGGAAAACCGTCCCGGTTTTTCCCGCCTCCATACACTTCCTCAAAAAGGGCGGTGTCAAAGGAACCTTTATATTCAACCTCTATTGACCTGCTTCCCCTGGCCGCGTCCAGTTCTTCCATTTCCACCGGCACGAATTCAATCTCCTGCTCACCGGCAAAAATGTGCTCCATTATCAGGGACACACCGTCGTAAATATCACCAAAGAGCCTGCGGTTGGATGAGTCGTTTATAAGCTTTGTGTGGGAACCTCCGCCAAAGTTAACAACTATCCATTGGGGTAAAACAAAACTAGACAGGTCATAGTCTTTTATACTATCCTGTCCAGAGTGGGTCTGACTGGTGGAAATTATTCTTTCCAGCGGAACGCTGAGCCACAGCTGTGTGGTAAAAGCAAAACTAAGGAGTACAAGCCCTACCAGTACCCAGGTTTTAATCCTTTCCTTATCCATCTGTATCAACTCCGACCAAAAAGGTGAACAGCATTTTTATTTGATTATTTTCCTGATCATATCAAGAAAACTAGTATTCATAAGGTTCTGAACCGCCTGCCTGACCTCTTCCTTGCTGGACAGGGTTACTATCCCTTCAATGTTTTCTTGCTGGTCATCGGGGTTTACCGCATTTATAACAATCTTGTTGACACCGTTCTTCAGTTCCACTTGCCTTGCGAAAAAACCGGTGGGCCC
>CAZGUG010000010.1:36369-41252 GCA_964529035.1 uncultured Clostridium sp. | reverse complement strand
AATTATATACTAAATATATTACAGCCGTGTTACAGAAAAATTAAGATATCCTTACAAAAACAGGACTTTATGCAGGCAGTTGAATGACAACCTTGGTCCCTTCGCCGTGCCTGCTGTTAATCTTGATTTCTCCGTTGTGGGCTTCTATAATCTGCTTGGCAATAGAAAGTCCCAGACCGGTACCTCCGAGCTCCCTTGCCCTTGACTTGTCAACCCTGTAAAACCTTTCAAATATCCTTGGTATTTCGTTTTCGGGTATGCCTATACCGTTGTCGTTAACCTCTATGCTTACCATTCCGTCGGAATATCCTGCTATAATCTCAATCTTCCCTTTGTCGGATGTATACTTGATGGCATTGCCTATTATATTCAGTATAACCTGCTCTATCCTGTCCTTATCCCCGTCAAACAAAGGCAGCGGCGACGTCTTTCTTATAATTACGGTATGCCCTTTTTGTTTTATAGGTATCTCCAGCTTTTTAACGGAGTCTTCTATTACCCTTTCCAGATTGAACTGGGTTTTGTTCCATTCGGTTTGCTGGTAATCAAGCTTTGACAGCAGCAGCAGGTCCTTTACAAGCCGTGTCATGCGCTGGGCTTCGCTGCTTATTACCGCAAGGAAATCTCCGGCCAGTTCCCGCTCGGCAACAGCGCCTTCCATAAGCGTCTCCACATAACTGCGAATGGTAGTCAGCGGTGTCCTCAGCTCATGGGAAACGTTTGCCACGTATTCTCTCCTTGCAATCTCCAGTTTGTGCTGTTCGGTAATATCCTGAAACACCAGAATATATCCCAGGGTTTTATTCTGCTCGTTTTTAAAGGCGGCGGTTTCCAGTTTGATTACCGCATCACCTATTTGAAAAATCTTTTCTTCGCCTGCCTGGCGTTTTTTTATCTGTTTTAAATTAATATCTATATTGACCCTGGAAAATACGTCCTCAAGCCTTGCCTGCTGAATGTCGCTTTCATTGATGCCCAACAGCCTGCCTGCCGAGGGATTCGCGTGTATTACATACCCCTTGTTGTCTATGGCTATCACACCTTCGGTCATATACGAAAGGATGGCCTCCATCTTGCCTTTTTCGCCCGCTATTTCACCGAGGGTATGTTTCAGTTTCTGGGTAAGATAGTTGAACATCTGCGTCAGCTGTCCTATCTCATCGGTGGACTTAACCTGCAGCCTGTGGTCAAAGTCTCCCTCCGCCATTTTTTCAGCCTTTGAGGTTACCTCCTTGATAGGTCCGGTAATACTTCTTGCCAGCAGAGAACCAAGTATAACCGTAATGACAAGGGCAAGAAAGGTGGCATAGGCAATTATATTTTTTGCCTTGTCCAGAGTTGCCCTTATTCCTGCCATGCCAGCCCTCATATATATGATTCGTTCCACCTGGTTAGCAGCGTTCTTAATTGGAAAGGCATAGTCCAGAACATCCATTTCACCGTTTTCGTCCCTAATGACTTCGGTTTCATTGCTGCCGGTCAGCGACGAATGCAAAACCGTAGGCGGATCCGCGCCCAGTATATCCGAAATATGGCTGTCGTTCGCTCCCTGCACGTTACTTCCTATCACCAGTCTTTCGGTATTAAGTACGTAAACCTCCCGTATCTGCGGCGACAGGCTTACTTCGTACCATCTTTCGATAACCCGCTGAATGTCCGAAGCTCCCTCGCTGCTTATGTCCCTTATCTGAAAGGACAGAATCTGGGCTTCCTTGTCCAGGGTTTCAATCAGGTTATCCCTGTGGTACTGCTCCAGCTGTGTTATAATTATGGCTCCGACTATGACCATAGCCAAAAACACCAGCAGGAAATATATTATGACAATCTTCCATTGAATGCTTTTGAACATTCAGCTAAACCCTCCTGAAATAATAGCCTACACCACGCTTTGTAATAATGTATTTAGGATTGCTGGAATCGTCCTCGATTTTTTCCCTGAGACGGCGTATGGTAACATCCACCGTCCTTACATCACCGTAATATTCATATCCCCATACATCCTCTAGAAGGGTTTCCCGTGTAAACACCTGCTCTGTCTGGGAAGCCAGATATTTAACAAGTTCAAACTCCCTCAGTGTAAGCTCTATGGTCTTTCCTTCCTTCTTTACCTCATATTTGCCAAGGTCTATAACAATGTCCCCCGATTTTATACAGTTTCCCGAGCCGGTATCGCTATCTACCGGTATATCCGCCCTTCTCAGGTTCGCCTTCACCCGTGCCAGCAGCTCCCTGACCCCAAAGGGTTTGGTTATATAGTCGTCGGCTCCGAGTTCCAGTCCCAGGACCTTATCCACTTCCTCTTCCTTTGCCGTAAGCATTATTATGGGCAGCTGATTTGTCTGCCTGATTTTTTTGCATACCGCAAAGCCGTCAATCTTTGGAAGCATAATATCCAGAAGTATCAAGTCCGGATTAGTGTTATGCGTCTTATCAATTGCCTCCTGGCCGTCATAGGCCAGTTCAACCGAATACCCTTCCTTTTCCAGATTAAACTTCAAAATATCAGCTATTGGCTTCTCATCGTCCACCACAAGAATTTTTTTATTCAAAGCCTCATCACCTCAAATTATTTATAATTTAGTATATTATACTTCCAGACGCTTTTTCCTGCTTATTCGGCAAATAAGCCGAAACGCCGGGATGTATGTCCCGTAAATTCCCGGGATATTTGTCCTGGTAAAAATAAACAGTAATTCCTATGGACTTTTGTCACATTTTGGCTAAAATAGTATATAGATAAAGCCCTAATTGTAGATGGGTATCAGAAAGTGTAAGTGTATTAAGTAAGATCCCCCAATCAATCCCCAATTTTTTATATGCAAGGGTCCCCCAACCCTTGCATATCTCATTTTTTCCCGTATTCCACAAAGGACCTTTCAAAGTCTTCGGGGGAGTACCCATAAACCCTGGTAAAAGCCAAATCAAAGGATGTATTTGACCTTAGGCTTTCAAACAACTCGAGAACCTTATCCCTGCCTTCACGTTCCATCAGTTCTTTTACAATCATGAAGGACTGCTTATATGCAATAAACTGGTCCAGGTTCACAAATTCACCGGTCAGCTCTACCAATGAATAGGGTGGACTATCGAATACATATTCCTCTCCCCATTCGAACCCCGTGTTTATATATTCCAGGTAAAGCGCCATACCCTCGGTAAACCACAGAGGATAATTGCCACCGGCCATATCCGCCATTATCAAATGGGTTAATTCGTGTATATAAAGGCCCTCCTCGGCCGCATCCCCCTCAATTCCCCATATGCTGGGAGACAGTATGCTTATGGTTCCGGCATAATAGGCCCCCAGTGTGGTGCCCCGGTAAGGAAGCCTTAATCCCTGTTGCAGTCGTTCCTTATCGTGATACACGGTCAATACCATCTTTTTTTCAGGTTTGTATCCAAAATATTCGGCTGCCAGGTCAAACTGTTTCTCGGCCTGGTATGCCACCCTTTGCACCACGGCGGCATCTCCTTCGGCAAAACGGATATTGAAGTTTTCGGTTTCCAGCACCGAATACCCCTGCGTCAGTTTCCTGAGCCTTATTGTTTCCACCCTTTCCACCATAACGGCGGCAGCAGTTTTTATACTGCCGGAATTTATAAAAAGCATTATTAATGCAAATGCCAACAAAACAATCAAGCGACCCCTTTTATACCCCCTCATAACCGGCACCACCTCAAAAAGATTATATCAAAACATTATGTAAACTTCATAGGTAATATATCCTATATTCCGCCGAAAACCGCCCTTTCATCTTCTTTTTGTACAGTGGTGCCCAAAGCTTCGCTGAGCCTTATAATTTTGTCTGTAATGTATTGTTTTTTTGAATCGTCGGGTATCCGTGGCTGATGCTTGTCGTATATATATATAGGATGTGCCCGGGCCCCGGTTATCCGGCCGTCTTCAATTATGATGTCCAGTATAATGCTCTGATTATTGTTTTCATCGTTCTGATCGAACACAAAATTCCCCAGGCTGTAAGCAATAAGCCCGCCCTTGTATAATTCTATTCCCTGCAGCACGTGGGGATGATGCCCGAGTATTATATCCCCGCCCCAGTCAATTATTTTATGGGCGAGGTTCTGCTGGGCGCCCGTCACCCGGTTGCTCTCCTCTATTCCCCAGTGAAGCGAAACCACCACAACGTCACAAAGGCCTTTAAGTTTTTCTATGTCCTCCCTGATAAGTTCCTCCTTCATCGGTGCGGTGCCCGCAATGTCTTCGGTTGCTTCAAAGGTCCTCCTGTAGGAGTAGCTCCAGAAATAATTGTAAAATTCATTATATGCCAAAAACCCGACTCTGACACCATTTTTCACCACCACAAGCGGCCTTCTGGCCTGGTCCAGGTTTTCACCGGCGCCAACATACCCAATCCCTACCCGCTCAAGGTTTTCAATGGTTTCCAAAAGCGCCGGCGTATCATAGTCGAGAATATGGTTGTTTGCCAGGGATAATACGTCAAACCCCGCATCCTTCAGCCCGTTTGTCGCTTCGGGGTCGGCTCTGAACCATATTACCTTGCCCGGCAGTCTTTCGCCGGCAACCGCCAGCGTGGTCTCAAGGTTTCCAAAGGTTATATCCGCCGCTGTGGTTATATGCCTTACGGCATCATAGGGCGCGTGCACCGAAGTATTTTTTATCATGCTGCCCACCACCCTGGCCAGCATGATATCACCGACCGCTGTCAGGGTAAGCCTTGACGGCGCGGGTTCCGCCAGGGCTTCTATCGCCGGCTCTCCTACCGTCTCAGGCTCTTCTTGTGCCGCAGGTTCCGCTTCCCCGTTTCCCGCCGGCACGGTACACCCGAAAACCAATCCGCCAATTAAAAAACCCAAAACAAATATTGCCGTGCATTTATACATTTTTTCCGGTCCTTTCATAA